>JANNKZ010000156.1:0-1798 GCA_031396515.1 Gammaproteobacteria bacterium | reverse complement strand
ATCCGCGAGATCACCGGTCTCGGCCTCAAGGAAGCCAAGGACCTGGTGGAGGGTGCTCCGTCGACGGTCAAGGAAGCCGTGTCGAAGGCGGATGCCGAGAAGCACAAGAAACAGCTGGAAGACGCTGGCGCCACGGTCGAGGTCAAGTAACGACCTCATGCGAGGGCACTGCCTCGCAGTCCGTGGCATCGGACCAAGGCAGCGCCGGCTCCCGCGAGGGAGCCGGGCGCTTCCTACTGCCCGTTCTCTTTTCTTATTTTGATATCAGATAGGTGATGACGATGGCCTACTCCTTCACCGAGAAGAAGCGCATCCGGAAGAACTTTGGCAAGCGCCAGGGGATTCTGGACGTGCCGCCGCTGCTCGCGATCCAGACCGAGTCGTACGCGCAGTTCCTGCAGCTCGTCGAGTCGCGCGCGCTGCACGCGGAACTCTCCTCGCACGAGGGCGGCCAGGTTGCCGGCGGGCGCCTGCTCTCGGAAGAGCAGGAAAAGGCCATCATCGACCGCCACGTGCGGCGCGCGGGCCTGCATGCCGCGTTCCAGAGCGTGTTCCCGATCAAGAGCTATTCGGGCCATGCGACGCTCGAGTACGTCTATTACTACCTCGGCGAGCCGGTGTTCGACGTGAAGGAGTGCCAGATGCGCGGCCTCACGTACGCGGCGCCGCTGCGCGTCCGCCTGCGCCTGCGCGTCATGGACAAGGAATCGCCGGGCGCGTCGCGCGTCAAGCGCGGTATCGAGCAGGAGGTCTACCTCGGCGAACTGCCGCTGATGACCGAAAACGGCACGTTCATCGTCAACGGCACCGAGCGCGTCATCGTGTCGCAGCTGCATCGCAGCCCGGGCGTGATCTTCGACCACGACAAGGGCAAGACCCACAGCTCCGGCAAGCTGCTGTTCCAGGCGCGCGTGATCCCGTATCGCGGCTCCTGGCTCGACTTCGAATTCGACGCGAAGGACTGCGTGTTCGCGCGCATCGACCGCCGCCGCAAGCTGCCGGTCACGATCCTGCTGCGCGCGCTCGGCTATTCGAACTCCGACATCCTGCGGCTGTTCTTCGACCGCAATACCGTGCACCTGACCAAGAAAGGCCACGAGCTCGAACTCGTGCCCGAGCGCCTGCGCGGCGAGACCGCGATGTTCGAGATCAGCGCGAACGGCAAGGTCATCGTCGAGGAAGGCCGCCGCATCACCGCGCGCCACGTGCGCCAGCTCGAGGAAGCGGGTGTCCGCCGCCTCGCGGTGCCGGTCGAGTACCTCGAGGGCAAGATCCTGGCCCACGACGTTGCCGACCCGCAGACGGGCGAAGTGCTCGCGAACGCGAACGACGTCCTGACGGTGGCGCTGGTCGAGAAGTTCGTCGCCGCCGACGTGCCGGAGATCGGCACGCTGTACGTCAACGACCTGGACCGCGGTCCGTACGTGTCCGATACGCTGCGCATCGACGCGTCCACGACCCGCCTCGAGGCGCTGATCGAGATCTACCGGATGATGCGTCCGGGCGAGCCGCCGACCAAAGACGCGGCCGAGAACCTGTTCCACAACCTGTTCTTCAACGGCGAGCGCTACGACCTGTCGGCGGTCGGCCGCATGAAGTTCAACCGCCGCGTCAACCGCGAGGTCCCGGCGGGACTCACGGGCGCGGAGGCGGAGCGCTGGCTCGAGGAGCCGGGCATCCTGTACGACGGCCGCTATTTCTCGACCGTCGCGGACCTGCGCAAGGACGACAACGGCCGCCTGCTCTCCGGCAAATACGGCGCGGACATGTCGGACGTGGTGGACGTGCTGCGCACGCT
>JANNKZ010000122.1:0-1621 GCA_031396515.1 Gammaproteobacteria bacterium | reverse complement strand
GGCGACCAACTTCGCCTACATCATGACCGCGGGCCCGTATGACGTCGGCATGCCTTCCACCTATTACATTGCGCCGCCCGATCCGTCCTGGCCCCAGGAGGAACAGGACGCCTACACCCCCGGTGTCGCCGACCTGATGTCCACCTCGGTGCACGAGGTGTGGCCGGGTCACTTCCTGCAGTTCCTGCATTCGAATCGCTCGCAGAGCGCGATCGGCAAGCTGTTCGTGGGCTATGCCTTCGCGGAAGGCTGGGCCCATTACGCGGAGGAGATGATGGCGGAAGCGGGACTCACCGGTGGTCTCGCCGGCGGCAATGCCGAATTCCGCGTCGGCCAGATCAACAAGGCGCTCTATCGCAATGTCCGGTTCATCTGCGCGATTGGCATGCACACGCAGGGCATGAAAGTCGAGGACTGCGAAACGCTGTTCCGCGACCAGGCCTACCAGGATCCGGGCAACGCCCGCCAGCAGGCGGCGCGCGGAACCTATGATCCGGGTTACCTCAACTACACGCTCGGCAAGCTGATGATCCGCAAGCTGCGCGAGGACTGGACCAAATCACGCGGCGGCCGCAAGGGCTGGAAGGAATTCCACGACACCTTCCTGTCGTTCGGCGGACCGCCGGTGCCGATGATCCGGGCGCGGATGCTCGGGGAGGACGCAGGCCCAGCGCTCTAGCGCGGGGCCTGGCGCTTCGCGGACAGGCGCCGCACCGGCGCGGCGCGCGGCTTCGGCGGCGCGTCGTCGCTGTGCAGCGTCATCAGCGACTCCATCAGGTCTTCGGTCGCGCTCGAGCAGACCCCGAGCACGAGTGCTTCCTCGCTGCCCTTGGGCGCCGTGTAGGCGTGGCCCATCGTGCTGTCGATGTAGATCGATTCGCCGGTCTGCAGCAGGATCGGCTCGTAGAACTCGGTGTGGATCTCGACCGGTCCCTGGAGCACGTAGATGTACTCCTCGCCCGGGTGATGGACGAGTTCGCCGAATTCCTCGACGCTGCGCGCGCGGATCCGCGTCACGGTCGGCACCATGCGCTTGCGCCGCAGTTCCGGACACATGTAGTAGTAGTCGTAGTTCGGCGTGTTGACGCGGATCGCGTTCGACAGCCGCCCGATCGAACGGCGCGCGGTGATCGGCGCATCCGAGGCGCCCTCCGCCTCGCTGAAGAGGTCCGACATGCGCAGGTTCAACCGCTGGCTGAGCTGGAGCAGCTTGTCGTAGGTGAGCGTCAGGCGATCGTGCTCGACTTTCGCGAGGGTCGAGAGCGGGATGCCGGTGCGCTCGCTCATCTCCTTCAGCGTCCACTGGTTGCGCTGGCGCAAGCCGCGCAGCAGGCTGCCGAGTGTCGGTCGTTGAGATTTGGCGGTGGTCATGGGTGCCGATTCTACGGGGCGGCGCCTTTGACGTCATTCTCCAATTAGGCCTATCATGGCCTCATTGGGATAAGTGCCTCATTGGGATAAGTGCCCGGGGGTGACGCATGCGTGCTTTCTTCCTGTTCGCGGCTCTGATCAGCGCCGCGGCGATCGCCGAGTCAACTGCGACGACCGAGGCGCCTGCGGCGCCGGTCGAACCCACGGCGGCGCCGGCCGGCAGGCCGCTCGAGAGCGCCGACGTCGAAGC
>JANNKZ010000086.1:0-2176 GCA_031396515.1 Gammaproteobacteria bacterium | reverse complement strand
AGAGTGCCTCATCCACGGCCTCGGGCCAGGTGATGCTGGGAACGCCGCTGCCCTTCTTCATGAAACCGACTGCGAGAACCTTGACGGTGGCGGCGTTTTTTGCGAACCAGCGCCGGAGCGCCGCCGCATTCTCGAAGTAGGTGGGTTCCTGAAGCGTCGTCATGAGCCTTCGAGGCGAGGCGCTCTATTTCCGGGAGATTTCTCGATAGTACTCGGGATACAGGCGCTTGAGATTCTTGATCTTCGGCAAGTCGTTGACCATGACATAGGCATTGTTCGGGTTCTTCGCGATGAAGTCCTGGTGGTAGCTTTCCGCAGGGTAAAACGCTTTCAGCGGATCCACGCGCGTGACGATCTCGCCGCGAAACGTGCCGGTCTTGTCGAGTTCCTTGATGTACGAGCGCGCGAGGTCGCGCTCCGCATCGCTCGAGTAGAAAATCGCCGAGCGATATTGCGGCCCCGTGTCCGGACCCTGGCGGTTGAGCTGCGTCGGATCGTGTGCGACCGCGAAGAATATCCGGAGGATCTCGGCATACGAGACCTCTTTCGGGTCGTAGGTGATCTGCACCACCTCGGCGTGGCCGGTGAGCCCGGTTCCGACCGCGGGATAGTACGCGGTCTTCTTGTCGCCGCCGGAATAACCCGAGACGACCTTGCGCACGCCGCGAACGCGCTCGAAAACCGCTTCAACGCCCCAGAAGCAGCCGCCGGCGAGCACGGCGGTCTGCGCCGTGTCGGCGGGCTTTGCCGGGGTGGCGGCACCGCAGAGCAACGGCATCGCAAGCAGCAGTGCAAGTATCGTCCGCATATCAGGCTCCTCGTGGGACAAATTGCAGCGCCACCGAGTTCATGCAGTAGCGCAATCCTGTCGGGCGCGGGCCGTCGCTGAAGACATGGCCGAGATGCGCGTCGCAACGGGCGCAGCCGGTCTCCGCTCCCAGCATGCCGGTCCTGCTGCCCGACCGTTCGAGGACATTGAACCTGGAGATCGCCTTCCAGAAGCTCGGCCAGCCGGTGCCGGAGTCGAACTTCGTCTTCGAATCGAAAAGTGCGGTATCGCAGCAGATGCAGCGATAGAGGCCGTCGCCATACTGCTTGTCGTACCGTCCGGAGAACGGCCGCTCGGTTCCGGACTGCCGTGTCACGACATAGGAATCCCGCGACAGCTGCTTCAGCCATTCCTCATTCGTCTTGACGACACGCGCGACGGCCACCTCGCCTTCGCTCGCGCCGGCGGCGGAGAAATTCTCGATCTTGACCGTGGCGCTGCGCGCCGGCTTGGACGGCGTTGCACCGCTGGCCGCGCGATTGTCGCAGGCCAGGCACACCGTCGCCGCTAGCGTATTCAGGAGAAAGTTTCTGCGTGAGTGGGTCATGTCAGCGTCCTGGGGTCAACCGAAGGTGAATGCAAACGCCTGCGCGCCGGCATCCAGGAATTCGATGGTGAACGTGCGATCGCGCACAGGGCCGGACTGGCGGATAAGCTGATACAGGCGCTGGCCGGTGACGACGCCCTCGCCATTGGCATCGAGATCCATGCCGCGATCGGTCCCCGGGTTTTCGCCGTCGAGCGTCACCCGGAAGCGCACGGGCTTGCCCGCCTGCGCCGAGCCGAGCACGAGGTGCAGGTCGCGCGCATGGAAGCGGAACGTGATCTTGCCCCCCGGCGCATCGAGAACCCCGTCCTCCGCGCCGACGGTCCAGCGTCCCGCCAGCGCCCACTGATTGCGTTGCAATTCTCCCGGTGCGGCATAGAGCTTCGACTGATCGCGCGCGAGCCCGTCGGGCGATGCAAAGTTCTCCGCGCGGCTGTAACCGACATAGGTCTCGGGCGACGCGACATTCGCGACATCCGCGGCGCTCTGAACGCCTTCGGCCCGGATGTCGCTCGCGGATGGCGGCAGGTTCTGCTGGCCGGCGTCCGTGAGCAGCCGGCGGATCAGCCGCTCGGATTCGTCGTACTCACCTTCGCCGAAATGCTGGCCGCGGATCTGGCCGTAGGCATCGATGAAGTAATGCGCGGGCCAGTAGCGGTTCTTGAAGGCGCGCCAGATCGCGTAGTCGTTGTCGAGCGCGACCGGGTAGCTAACGCCGAGGTCCTGCGTCGCGCGCCGCACGTTGTCTTCGTCCTTCTCGAATGCGAACTCAGGCGTGTGCACACCAATGACGACGAGTC
>JANNKZ010000080.1:0-2068 GCA_031396515.1 Gammaproteobacteria bacterium | reverse complement strand
ATCGGGAACATCGCGCCGCGACCGAGGAAAAGCGCGTGACGCTTCGGCTCTATCTCTTTCGCGAGCTCGCGGATCACCGGTTCGAGAGCGAGCGTCTGCTCCAGCATGTGCGGCAGCTCGAGCAGTCGCTGCACCAGCGTCTTCTCGCGCTCCGCCGTAAAGCCGTGGTGCTTGCCGATCGCGATCACCAGCATGCTGAGCGCGACGAGCTGGGTCGTGAACGCCTTAGTCGAGGCGACGCCGATTTCCGGCCCCGCGCGCGTCAGCAGCACGAGCTCCGATTCCCGTACCAGCGAGCTCTCGGGCACGTTGCAGATCGCGAGCGTCGACAAAAACCCCGCTTTCTTCGCGAGCCGGAGCGCAGCCAAAGTATCGGCCGTCTCGCCCGACTGTGAAATGGACACGAATAGCGCATTCGCCGGCACCACCGGATCGCGATAGCGGAATTCGCTCGCGATCTCGACGCGGCAGGGCACGCGGCAGAGCTGCTCGATGAAATAGCGCGCGACGACGCCGGCGTGATCACTGGTGCCGCAG
The DNA here is from genome assembly GCA_031396515.1 of Gammaproteobacteria bacterium. Taxonomy (GTDB): domain Bacteria; phylum Pseudomonadota; class Gammaproteobacteria; order Steroidobacterales; family Steroidobacteraceae; genus SCUD01. Next base: position 1,531 of record JANNKZ010000080.1, on the reverse strand, counting down.
GCGACGATGTGCACGGAGGTCGTGCGCTTCAGGACTTCCATCGCGGCGGGGCCGAGTGCCTGCGACAGCAAGCGCCCGCCGGCCACGCGCTCCTCAAGGGTCTGTGCGACGGCGCGCGGCTGCTCGTGGATTTCCTTCAGCATGAAGTGCGCGTAATTCCCGCGCTCGGCCGCTTCCGCGGTCTGCGCCGACTCGTAGGGCTTGCGCTCGACCTTGTTCCCGTCCGCATCCACGATCTGGATGTCGTGGCGGCGGATGCAGGCGACGTCGCCTTCTTCCAGGATGATAAAGGTCCGCGTCACGGGCAAGAGCGCCGCGATGTCGGAAGCGACGAAGTTCTCGTCCTTGCCGATGCCGATCAGCGCCGGGCAGCCGACACGCGCGAGCACGATGCAGTCCGGGTCCTGGCCCCACATCACCGCGAGCGAATAGGCGCCGCGCAACTCCGCGACGGTCTTGCGCACCGCGCCGAACAGGTCAGTGGTGCCGGCCAAATGATGATGAATGCGATGCGCGATCACCTCGGTGTCGGTCTCCGAGGAGAAGGTGTAGCCCAGGTGCTCGAGCTCCGCGCGGAGCTCTTCGTGATTCTCGATGATGCCGTTGTGCACGATCGCGACGCCGTCGCGCGACACGTGCGGATGGGCATTGCGTTCGTTCGGCACGCCGTGGGTGGCCCAGCGCGTGTGCGCGATGCCGAGGTGGCCCGCGGTCGGGTTCGCGACCAGCGCCTCGGACAGTTTCGCGACCTTGCCGACCGCACGGAGGCGCGCGACCTCGCTGCTGCCGTTCAACACGGCGACCCCGGCCGAATCGTAGCCGCGGTATTCCAGCCTTTTCAGGCCGTCGATCAGGATCGGGACGATGTCGCGGCCACTGACCGCACCGACGATTCCGCACATGGACGTTGGACCTCACGCCGGGAGAGGGTCCCGGGCCGCGGTCGCACCATTCTATTGCAAAGCCGCCCGGCGCGCCCCGAGGGCAGGTTCACAGAATCAGTCTTTGGCACCCACGCCGAGCCAGCGCAGGGCGTCGTTCAGGTCCTGGAAGAACTCCGTGCGGACGCCCCGGTTCAGGGCGGTCACCTGGAAGAACTGGGTCTGCTGGTCGGGCACGAAGCCCCGGAAGCAGGCTGCAACGACGAGGCCCGGCATCAGGCGCGCGGCGAGGCCCGCGTGGTCGAAGGATTCCATCGTGGTGAGCCGGCGCTTGACGTTGTCGCCTTCGACGAGCACGTGCCGGATTCCTTCCTTGCGGCCGGCATCGCTGATCGCGGTCCAGATGGCGGCCATGCTCTCCGGCGTTATCTCGAACCCAGGCGCGAGATGCACGTAAAGGTAACCTTCACGCGGCTCCAGCCTAATGTCCGGCCCCGGCCCGGTGCCTGTTCCGGAATTCATCCCGCGTCCTGCTCCTGTTTTTTCTCCGGCCGCTTCCAGCTGTCGATCGTCTGCTGGCGCCCACGCTCAACCGTGAGTTTGCTCGCCGGCGCCGGCTTCGTGATCGTCGAGCCCGCGCCGATCGTCGC
>JANNKZ010000039.1:0-15709 GCA_031396515.1 Gammaproteobacteria bacterium | reverse complement strand
TTGTGCGGGCTGCCGACGTAGGCATCGCAGCCGAGCGCTTTCACGTCCACCTGGATCTGACCCACGGCCTGCGCGCCGTCCACGAGGGCGAGCGCGCCGCCGTTCCGTGCAAGCGCGCATAACTCGCGCGCCGGCAGCAGCGCGCCGAGACCGGACGTGATGTGGCTGAACATCACGACTTTCGTGCGCGGCGTCATCGAAGATTCGAACAGCCGCAGGATCGCGTCTGGCCCGCCCGCGAACGCCGGCTCCAGCTGCAGTTCCTTGACGACGATGCCGCGGCGCTTCGCGAGCAGGCGCCATGGCGAGATGCCGCCGCCGTGTTCCTGGTCGGTGCTGACGACTTCGTCGCCCGCGGCCAGGTCGAGACCATTGGCGAGGAAGTTCATGGCCATCGTAGCGTTCTGCGTGAGCGCGATTTCAGCGCCGGGCGCATTGACGAACCGCCCCAGCACCTGCCGGACCTCGGGTAGCTGTTGGTAGCCCGTCAGCGGTTCACCATCGGGCTGTTCGTAGGGCCAGGCCGCGAGATCGGTCTCGATGCGGCGAATGCCTTCGGTCAGTGCGTCGACCACTTCCCGCGGCGAAGCGCCCAGCGTGCCGGTATTGCAATAGGAAACGCCTGCGGGGATCAGGAAGTGCTCGCGCGCCGCTGCGAACACCGCCGCGTCCGTTGCCTGCGCGTCCGGCAGGAATGGCGCTGTCCGAGTGAGCGCCTGCAAGCCGGGCACCGCGCCGAGGAACAGGCCGGGGACCGCAATGGAAGAAAGGAATCCTCGTCGTGTGCTCATCGGCTCGCGCTCCGTTTGCTCGCCGCTGCCGCTCGCCTGCCGCCTGCATTCTCCGGCTCGAACCGGAGAATGTCGCCGGGCTGGCAGGCGAGTGCCTTGCAGATTGCGTCGAGCGTCGAGAACCGGACCGCGCGCGCCTTGCCGGTCTTGAGGATCGAAAGGTTGGCGAGCGTGATGCCGATCCGGTCGGCGAGCTCGGTCAGCGTCATCCGCCGGTCGTGAAGCAGGTCGTCGAGCTTGACGGCGATCGCCATGTCACACCGTCCTTTCGAGGTCTTCGCGCATGACCGCGCCGGCCGCGAACACACGCGCCAGCACGAACGTCAGGAGCACGGCCAGCCAGCCGCTGATCGAAAAACCGGCGTCGAGGTCGACCGGATGCGCCGGAGTCGAAAAGGCCTCGGCAATCGTACCGATGACGATGCTGAGCAGCTGTAGCGCGAGCAGCATCCAGGCGATCGCCTGCAGGCGGGTCGCGTTCGCGGCGACGAATGGGTCGCCCGCGCGAACCGTCTCGACGATCGCGAGCAAGCGCTTGAAGACGACATAGCCCAGCGGGACCGCGACGAGGCCGAGCACCGCGATTGCGCGCAAGCCCATGACCAGCCGCTCCGCTTCGGGCGACGGCGAAAGATCGAACGCGCTCATGATCCATTGCTCGTTGGGCATGACGACCAACAAGGCGAGGATCGCGGCGCCGTACAGCCAGTTCAGGACGATCAGGATTCGCAGCGCGGTGTGCGCGATCGGCAGTGCTGCTGAGTAGGGCTGGTTCGTCATGAGAGCTCTCCATCAGACCGGATATATCGATAAACAATACGCCTCTTATCGATATTCGGCAAGCAGAGAGCTAAAAGCGTCGCGCGCCTTTGCCTGGCGGCCTGCCGGGCGGGTGGCGAGCGAGCGAATTTTCCGGATCTTCTCTTTTGAGCGAGCGAGCCAACCCGTCCGGCAGGCCGCCAGGCAAAGGAATGCGACTCTTTTCTCTCAGCGCTTCTTGACGGCGATGTAGTCGCGCTTCGTCGGGCCGGTGTAGAGCTGCCGCGGCCGCGCGATCTTCATCGTCGGGTCCGAGATCATCTCCTGCCAGTGCGCAACCCAGCCGGCGGTGCGCGCGATCGCGAACATCACGGTGAACATCGAGCGCGGGATGCCGAGCGCGCGATAGATGATGCCCGAGTAGAAATCCACGTTCGGGTAGAGCTTGCGGCTGATGAAGTAGTCGTCCTTCAGCGCGATCTCCTCGAGCTTGAGCGCGAGTTCGAACAGCGGGTTGTGCACCTGGCCGAGCTTCGCGAGCACCTGGTGGCACATCTCGCGGATGATGGTCGCGCGCGGGTCGAAGTTCTTGTACACGCGGTGGCCGAATCCCATCAGGCGCACGCCGTCCGCCTTGTCCTTCACGCGCGCGAGGAACTCCGGCACGTGCGCCACGTCGCCGATCTTCTCGAGCATGTCGACGACTGCTTCGTTCGCGCCGCCGTGCGCGGGTCCCCAGAGCGCGGATACGCCCGCCGACATCGCGGTGTACGGATTGCAGCCGGTCGAACCCGCGAGCCGCACTGTCGAGGTGCTCGCGTTCTGCTCATGGTCGGCGTGCAGGATGAACAGGAGATCCAGCGCCTTCGCGTGCAGCTCGTCCACCGCGTACGGCTCGCAGGGCACGGCGAAGAACATGTGCAGCATGTTCGCCGTGTAGTCGAGGTCGTTCCGCGGGTAGATGAAGGGCTGGCCGAGCGCGTGCTTGTAGGCGGCGGCGGCGATGGTCGGAATCTTGGCGATGATCCGGTGCGAGAAGATCTCGCGGTGGCGATCGTCGGTGATGTCGGTCGTGTCGTGATAGAACGCGGCGAGCGAAGCGACGATGGTCGCAACCATCGCCATCGGGTGTGCGTTGTGGTGGAAGCCGCGGTACAGGCGCAGCAGCCACTCGTTCAGCATAGTGTGGCGCGAGATCGAATGGGTGAAGGCCTCGAGCTCGCTCGCGCTCGGCAACTCGCCCCTCTGCAGCAGGTAGGTAACTTCGAGGAAGTTGCTGTGCTTCGCCAGCTGTTCGATCGGGTAGCCGCGATAAAGCAGCACGCCGGCGTCGCCGTCGATATAGGTGATCGCGCTCGCGGTCGAGGCGGTCGCCATGAAACCCGGATCGTAGGTGAAGACCCCGTGGTCCTTCGTGATCGAGGCGATGTCGAGGCAGTCGGGGCCGACCGAGCCCTGGCGCGCCTCGAGTTCGCTCGTCTTCCCGGTCGTCAGGTCGGTCAGCTGGAACTTCTTCATGATCGCCTAGAATAACCGCATGGGCGCCCAAATCGCAGTTTACGTGCACCTGCCCTGGTGCGTCCGCAAGTGTCCGTACTGCGATTTCAACTCGCACGCCGCGCCCGCAGCGATTCCCGAAGACGCTTATGTCGCAGCGCTGCTGGCCGATCTCGACGGCGATCTCGACCTGGCTGCGGGCCGCGAAGTCGGCAGCATATTCCTCGGCGGCGGCACGCCGTCGCTGTTCGGCGCGCCGGCGATCGCCGCACTGTTCCGCGGCGTTGCGGAACGCCTGCCGTTCGCCGCGGACATCGAGATCACGATGGAAGCCAACCCCGGCACGGTGGAACATGGCCGATTCGAGAGCTATGCCGCGGCCGGCATCAACCGCGTCTCACTCGGCGCGCAATCCTTCGACGCGAAAATGCTGGACGTGCTCGGCCGGATCCACGGTCCGGACGAAATCGGCGTGGCGGTCGCCGAACTTCGCTCCGCCGGCATCGCCAACTTCAACCTCGACCTGATGTATGCGCTGCCCGGACAAAGCCGGGAAGGCGCCATGGCCGACCTCGAAGCGGCGATCGCACTCGGGCCTGCGCACCTGTCGCACTACCAGCTCACGCTCGAACCCGGCACGGCTTTCTTCCATCGCCCGCCGCGGCTACCGGATGACGACACGGCACTCGAGATGCAGCTCGACTGCCAGCGGCTGCTCGCCGCGCGCGGCTACCTCCAGTACGAGATCTCCGCATATGCGCAGGCGGGCCGCCGGTGCCGTCACAACCTCAACTACTGGCGCTTCGGCGACTACCTCGGAATCGGTGCCGGCGCCCACGGCAAGGCGACGGTGGACGGCGCTGTCGTCCGCACCGAAAAAGTGCGATCACCCCGGCTCTATCTCCAGGGTGGTGGGCGCATGGGCGGACAGCGGCATCCCGTGCCGGCCGGCGAACTGCCATTTGAGTACATGCTGAATGCGCTCCGGCTCGCCGAGGGCTTCACGCTCGCGGCTTTCGGGCGCGTGACCGGGCTGTCCGCAGAAGCCGTCCTGCCCACGCTTCGCAAACTCGCCGGGCGCGGTCTCATGACCGAAAACGGCGAGACCTGGGCGCCGACCGAGCAGGGATTCCGCTTCCTGAACGACCTTCAGGAGGCTTTTCTGTCCGACCAACCCGCCGCTCCGGCCCCACGCGAGTTGTACACAGCGCCCTCGCGGTTCGCGGCGGAGAGGGACTTTCGACACATTGTTAGTAAGATGCCTTAACTGACACCCTGTAAACCATTGTTTCTTAATGGGAATACTGGCTGGTCAAAAATTAATCAATTGGTCATATATGCGCGAATGCGCGAGCGGGGGCCATGGCGCGGCAGCGCTGTCCACAGAGTTATCCACACAATTTGTGGATAAGGAGAAAACCCCTACAGATTCGCTGACTTAGCGCAGCGCTGCGGGGCACGTCGGGGCGCTTCGGGCCCCGTCTTGCCGGAAACGGGGTGTCCGGATAGACTGCGCGCCCTTCGAAATTCCTGAGCGGAACGCACCGATGAAAGACGGCATTCATCCGAAATACACGGAAATTACGGTTACCTGCACCTGCGGTAACAAGTTCCAGACGCGTTCGACGCTCGGCGCCAACCTCGACGTCGAAGTCTGCTCGAACTGCCACCCTTTCTATACGGGCAAGCAGAAGATCATGGACACCGGCGGCCGAGTCGACCGCTTCCGCAAGAAGTACGGCCTGAAGTAAAGGCCGGCCGGCGGCCCCTGGCCGCCAACTTTCCGCTCCAAACCCCGTCTAATCGCGACGGGGTACGCTCGGTCCCGAACCGGGAGATCTTCATGCGGAATCTGCCAGGAAAGCTCCTCAGCCTGATCGTCGCGGCTACGTTCGCGGCGGGCGCCGTGCTGCCCGTCATGGGCGCCGACCAGGACAAGGATGAGGACGGCGCCAAGAAGGACAGCAAGGAAGTCCGCACTGCCAAGCAGCTGCACGTCCAGTTCACGTCGGCCTCGGGAGTGCACGACGACCTCAATCTCCAGGACTACGTGCAGCGTGTCGGCGAGAAGCTCGCAAAGGTCAGCGACCGGCCCGAGCTCGAGTGGAAATTCACCATCATCGACACCGACGACGTCAACGCCTTCGCGACCATGGGCGGCTACGTCTACATCTCGCGCGGCATCCTGCCTTACATGCAGAGCGAGGCGGAGCTCGCCGCCGTGCTCGGCCATGAGATCGGCCACATCACCGCGAAGCACCTGCAGGCGCGCCAGCGCAAGTCCACGTGGTCGAACCTCGCGAGCGCAGCGACCGCGATCTTCACCGGCTTGCCGCAGCTCGCGGAGCTCACCAGCATGGCGGGCGCTGCGATCATCAACGGCTACGGCCGTGAGGCCGAGCTCGAGGCCGACGGCATCGGCGCGCGCCTGCTCGCGAAGGCGGGCTACGACCCGAGCGCGATGATCGAGGTGATCTCGACTTTGAAGGACCAGGACACCTTCGAGCGCGAGCGCGCGCGGCTGGAGAATCGCCAGCCCCGCATCTATCACGGCACGTTCTCGAGCCATCCGGCCAACGACCTGCGCCTGAAAGAGGCCATTGCGAGCGCCGGTAAGGTGGAATCGAGCGCGACCGGCAATACGTCCAACCGCGAAGGGTTCCTGAGCGTAATCGAAGGACTGCCGGTCGGCTCCAGCCGGCGCCAGGGCATGGTCCGCGACAACCGCTTCTATCACGCGGACATGCAGTTCACGCTCGCGCTGCCGCGCGGCTGGGAAATCATCAACGCGCCGGACCAGCTGCTCGCGATCGCGCCCGGAAAGGCGCACATCATGGAGATCCGGACGCAGGGCCCGCCGGCCGACCTGACCGACCCGCGCGACTTCGCGCTGCGCGGACTCGGCAACCGGCGGCTCGAACGCGCGGAATCGCTCGAGATCAATGGTCTCAAGGCCTGGACGGCGGTCGTCCGGAACGATCCTTCGCCCTTCGGCCAGTCGACAAACGTGCGCTACGTGATCATCTATTTCAACAGCCTGATGTGGGTGTTCAAGGGCGCGAGCCGCTCGAACACGACGTCGACGCCTGCGGGCGATCCGTTCTTCCTGTCCACGGCGCAGACGTTCCGCCGCTTGAAGGCGGGCGAGTTCCGGCTCGCGGAGCCTTATCGCCTGCACGTCATGCGCGCGAGCCAGTCGACGACAATCGAGGAGCTCGCAAAGACGGCGGCGATCAAGAAGTACCCTGCCCAGGAACTGCGTTTATTTAATGACCTCTACCCGAGCGGCGAGCCGAAGCAGGGAGACCTGATCAAGACTGTTCGGTAAGAGGGGACTGTCCCCTCTTCATTTCACCAGCCAGCGGCTTTCATCGCTGCCGCTAGCGCCCCCAGCGCCTGCCCTCGGTGACTCACGCGATTCTTCTCGGCCTCCGGCATTTCCGCGACTGTGCGGCTGTCGCCCGCCACGATGACGTACGGGTCATAGCCGAACCCGCCCGCGCCACGCGGCGCGAAACCGATCGATCCCTCCCACGACGCTTCCGTGACGATCGGCGCCGGATCCGCGGCCGCGCGCACGAATGCCATCGCGCAGCGATACCGCGCGCCGCGGCGCTCGGCGGGAATGCCCGCGAGTTCGGCCAGGAGTTTCTCGTTGTTCGCACGATCGTTCGCGGGTTCGCCTGCGTAACGCGCGCTATAGAGGCCCGGCCGGCCGCCGAGCGCGTCCACCTCGATGCCGGAGTCGTCGGCGATCGCCGGCAGTCCCGACTTCGCCGCGGCATGGCGCGCCTTGATGAGCGCATTCACCGCAAAGGTGTCGCCGTCTTCCGGCGGGGGGACGATGCCGAGTTCCGACTGGGCGATGACCTCGAGGTCGTGGCCCGCGAGGATCGCGCGCATCTCGCGCAGCTTGCCGGCATTACCGGTCGCGAGCACGACGCGCCGCATCAGTCCTTGCGCGCCTCGAGCTGCATGCCGAAAAGTTGCGCCGTGCCGGTCGCGGCCAGGTTCAGCATCGCGTCCAGCTCCTCGCGACGGAAGGCGTGGCCCTCCGCCGTGCCCTGCACTTCGATGAAGGCGCCGCCGGAATTCATCACGACATTCATGTCGGTCTCGGCGTCGACGTCTTCCGAGTATTCGAGGTCGAGCACCGGCTCGCCCTTGACGATGCCGACCGACACCGCCGCGATCTGGCCGTGCAGCGGATTGGCCGTGATCGAGCGTTTCGCGAGCATGGCGTCGATCGCGTCGGCGAGTGCCATGAATCCGCCGGTGATCGCCGCCGTGCGCGTGCCGCCATCGGCCTGGAGCACGTCGCAGTCGAGGGTGATCGTGCGCTCGCCGATCGCGCCGAGATCGATGCAGGCGCGCAGCGACCGTCCGATCAGTCGCTGGATTTCCTGGGTGCGTCCCGCCTGCTTGCCGCGGGCGGCCTCGCGGGCGCTGCGCGTATGGGTGGCGCGCGGGAGCATGCCGTATTCCGCCGTCAGCCAGCCCTTGCCGCTGTTGCGCAGGAACGGCGGCACGCCGTTCTCGACGCTCGCCGTGCAGAGCACGCGCGTCCCGCCGTACTCGCAGAGCACGGAGCCCTCCGCATGCGAGGTGTAGCGGCGCGTGAATCGCACGGGCCGCAGTTGATCGGCCGCACGGCCGCCGCTTCGCATGATGGCTTACCCTTTAGATCAGTGGCGCCAGACGAGGCTGGCGGCGGACGCATTGTCGCTGTGCGGCGTGGACGCCGCCACTGCCCGCTCAGCGAGCGCCGCGAGCGCCTCGGCGCAGCCGCCGTTGCCGGGTTTCCAGAAAGTCGCGATGTCCGCGTCCTTCAGGTTGGCCCAGACGCCGTCCGAGCAGACCAGCAGCACGTCGCCGTCTTCGAGCGGCTGCCGGCGCGAGATCGTCATCTCCGGCAGCGTCGCCTCGCCGCCGAGACAGCACTCGACGTAGTTGCGCATCGGGTGGCCGGGAATCTCGTCCTCGGTGATCGAGCCCTCGCGCAGGAGCTGCTCGACGTGGCTGTGGTCGCGGGTGCGTGCCAGCACCTGGCCTGAGCGCAGGTGATAAACGCGGCTGTCGCCGACGTGTGCCCAGTAGGCCTCGCCGCGCTGCACGACGCAGACCGCGCAGGTCGCGCGCGGGCGCAAGTCAACGGCGAGTCGGCTGCCCATCGTGACGACGGCAGTATGCGCACGGCCGAGCGCGAGATGCAGGAAGCCGAGCGGGTCAAACAGTGGCCAGGGCTGCGAGCGGAAGAGTTCCAGCACGACCTTGCAGGCGGTCTCCGCAGCGCGCGCGCCGTAGGCGTGCCCGCCCATGCCGTCCATGACGACGAGCAACGCGGCGCCTTCGCCCGCGGCCACAGCCGCGCGGTCCTGGTTATCTTCGCGGTCGCCGATCAGGCTGACTTCGGCGAACTCGATTGCCACGCTCCCCGCTCGACGGCTGCTGCCGTCGCCCCCTGCTAAACTGTCGCGCAGCTTACATCACCGGCACCTGCCGTAGCCCGGGGACTCGAACCGAATGCTCAGGAGCATGACTGGCTTCGCACGCGGCGAGCGCGCGACGACCGCGGGACTGCTCGCCTGGGAGCTTCGGAGCGTCAACCACCGCTATCTCGAGATCAGCCTGAGGCTCCCGGAGGAGCTGCGCTCGATCGAGGGTGACCTGCGCCGCACGATCGGGGCCGCCGCGCGCCGTGGCAAGGTCGAGGCCGCCTGTTACCTGCGCCCGGTCGTCATCGCGGGCCGGGAATTGAAGATCGACGAGGCCCTGCTCGACCGGGTTATCGAGAACGCGCTCGCCGTGCAACGCCGGCTCGGCGATGCCGGCACCGTCGACGCGGTGGATCTCCTGCGCTGGCCGGGCGTCGTGCGCGAGAACGAGCGGGAAGCTGCGCCGCTCGCGGCGGTCGCCCAGGAACTCCTCGCCGAGACACTTGCGGCGTTCACGACTTCACGTGCGGGCGAAGGCGAGCGCATCGCGGAGATGCTGAGTTCGCGCGCCCAGGCGGTATCGCGGATCGTGGATGGCGTGTTGCGGCGCCTGCCGGAGGTGCAGTCGCGCATCAAGACGAAGCTGTCGGAACGGCTCGCCGCACTCAGCGCCGAGGTCAAGGACGAGCGCCTCGAGCAGGAGATCGCAATCCTGGTGCAGAAGATGGACGTGGCCGAGGAACTCGACCGATTGAAGAGTCACGTGACGGAGCTGACGTCAACTCTCGCCTCCGGCGATGCGGTCGGCCGAAAGCTCGACTTCCTGATGCAGGAATTCAACCGCGAAGCGAACACGCTGTCGTCGAAGTCGCAGGACGTCGAGACGACTAGGTCGGCGGTGGAATTGAAAGTGTTGATCGAGCAGATGCGGGAGCAGGTGCAGAACGTCGAGTAGTTTTCTCCCGCCTTTGGAATCTGGAAGGATCACTCCATGACCCGCTGGTTGCTCCCTTTCACGCTCTCGATGGTCTCCGCGTGCTCTGCCGACGAAGAGGCCGCGATGGACTGCCTGGGACGCCGGGTTCCGGCCACCGCCTCGATGACCGGATCAGCCCAGCTGACCTGGCAGGCGCCGCAAGCACGGACGGACGGTTCGCCGCTCAATGCTCTGTCGGGATATTGGATCTACTACGGCGTCGAGCCGGATCAGTTGGATTGCCGGATCCCGGTCGAGGACCCGAGCGTCACGACGTGGAAAGTGACGGAACTGTCACCCGGTGAGTGGTACTTCGCCGTCGTCAGTGTCGACGGCGCAGGGGTCGAGAGCGAACTGTCGGGCGTGGTTTCCAAACGAATCGACTGAAGTTCCCCGGCTTGCGTGGGCGCTCCGGTCACCCTGGTTCAGGGTGCCGGCCCGACCGTTCGAACATTCCGCCGGGCCACAGGTTCGCAGTCATTGCTTCGCGCCGAGGGGGGAGGAGACTTGCGCGCGATGGATCAGACAATAACTGCGAACCTGTGGCCCGGCGTTACCTCCGTGGATTGCGAATGTCCGAACGGTCGGCCCGGCACCGAACAGGGCGTCACGTCTTGAGCCGCGAGGCAGTGACGACCACTTCCGGCAGGTGCACCACCGCAGCGGCGCCCGGCAGTTCGCGTTCGAAAACGACCCTCTGGTTGATCGCGAGTCCGTTGCTGACCGCGCCCGCCAGGGTCGCCACCAGCACGGCCGCGAGGCTCGTGTTGCGAATTGTCGAATAGGTCTTCATCTCGTACTCCTTGAAAAATGGGTTATCGGAATCAATCAGTGCGTGGTTGACACTTTCTGCTTCGGGGCCTGCGCGAACAAACGCGCTTTCTGATGACCGGTTAAGGGAAACTTGACCACCTTCGAACTCTTCACCGACTGCAGTTCAGGTTCGAACCGGAAGTTGCGACCGGCGATCGTTTCGGCCTGGCGGCGCTGGCCCTCGGCCAGCAGGTCCAGGAAGCTCAGGAAGCCATTCAAGCGTGCGTTCATGTTGCTATCTCCTTAGTTTCGGGCGGGATTGGCACTGCGCCTATCCGTCTCCGTGGGCTAGACTCTGAAGCCATGAGCGCGCGTGAACAAACGCATAAACTGACGTTGGGTTAAGGGAAACTTCGTGGCCGCCTCTGCCTACGGACGCTTGCCGCTCAATGCCTTACGGGTGTTCGAAGCGGTGGCCACGCGCCTGTCGTTCTCGGAGGCCGCGGAAGCCCTGAGCGTGACGCCGGCGGCGGTCTCGCAGCAGATCAAGGCGCTCGAGGAATACCTGCAGATTCCGGTGCTGCGCCGCAGCGGCCGCAAGGTTGAGTTGACGTCCGAAGGCGCGAAACTGCTGCCGGCAATCCAGTCGGGACTGGATGCGCTGGTACTGGCGCTGCGCGAAACGCGCATGAATCGCGCGAGCGGCGTGATCAACGTCAGCACGCTGTCGTCGCTGATGCAGAAATGGCTCACGCCGCGGCTGCATCGCCTGCACGCGAAGTTCCCGGAGCTGCAGGTGGACTGGCACACCTCGCGCGAGGCGGTGGATTTCGCACGCAGCGATTACCACGCCGCCGTGCGCCTCGGCGAGGGCGCGACGCCCGGGCTCGATCACGACAAGCTGATGGACGAGTGGCTGGTGGTCATCGCCTCGCCGGAACTCTTCAAGAAACACGGTTCGATCGACGATCGCGACACGCTGAAGGGCATTCCGATGCTGCAGGCCCGCGACGAGCCGTGGTCGCGTTTCGAGAAGAGCGCGGCGCCGACGCCCTGGCCCGCGGGGCCGACGATCATCGACGACTCGGTGAGCGTGCTGTCGGCGGTGATCGAAGGCCTCGGCTACGCGCCCGCGCGCTGGTCCATCGCTGCGCACGATCTCATCGCCGGCCGGCTCAAGCTCGCGAGCACGACGATCGTGCCTTCACGATTCCGCTACTGGTTCGTCTGCCCGCCCTCGTATTCCGACCTGCCGAAAGTCTGCGCGCTGCGCGGCTGGCTGCGCGAGGAAGCGGCGAATTTCCCGACGCCGGACGCCTGGATCGCCAGCCGCTAGGGACTGTCCCCTTTTTCGGGGCGGTTTTAACCGAACGTTAATCCTGCTGTAACGGCCCCGCCATGCGGGATACCGATACTGGCGCCGCACTAGCGGTGCCTCATGAACAGAGCCGTCGTCACCGTGGACATGCCGATCTGCCTCGCGCTCAACCGCTGGGGCGCGCACAGCATCGTGCAGGGATTCTTCGCGACCATCAGCCGCCTGGGCGATGGCGTTTTCTGGTACGCGACGATGACTGCGCTTGCGTTGGCGGGCGGCGCACGCGGCGCCATGGCCGCCGCGCACATGGCGCTGACCGGGCTCGTGACGCTCGTCCTCTACCGCACGATGAAACGCCGCGTCCGGCGTCCGCGGCCATCCGAAGCGGGAGCGGGCGTCATCCAGCGCGTCGCGCCGCTCGACCAGTTCAGCTTCCCGTCGGGTCACACGCTGCATGCGGTCGCGTTCACGGTCATCGGCTGCGCCTGGTTTCCATCGCTCGCGATCGTGCTGGTCCCCTTCTCGATCCTCGTCGCGCTATCGCGCGTCGTGCTCGGCCTTCATTATCCCAGCGACGTCTTGGCCGCCATCGGCGTCGGCGGCATCGTCGCTACCGGCTCCCTGCTCGTCCTGTAACGGCGAACGCCGCCTTTGGCGTCGCCGGCGCCCGGAGGTGAGCGACGCCAAAGGGGTGCGTCCCCTTTTGAGTACAATCGCGGCGTGGCGAACCGTGGGAAACTCTTTGTCGTCGCCGCGCCTTCCGGCGCCGGTAAAACGAGCCTGTTGCAGGCGTTGATGAGTCGCCGGCCCGCGCTCGCGTTTTCGGTGTCCTGCACCACCCGCGCGCCGCGCGCCCACGAGCAGGACGGACGCGAATATCACTTCATCGGGCGGCCGGAATTCGAACGGCTGATCGCGTCCGGCGAATTCATCGAGCATGCCGACGTGTTCGGCAACCTCTACGGCACGCGAAAAAGCGTAGTCGAGGCGGCACTGCGCGAGGGCCGCGACCTGATCCTCGAGATCGACTGGCAGGGCGCTCGCCAGGTGCGCGCACAATTGCCGGAGGCAGTGCAGGTCTTCATCCTGCCGCCGTCGCGCGCGGAACTCGAAGCGAGGCTCCGCAAGCGCGCAACCGACAGCCCGGAAGCGATCGCGCGCCGGCTCGCCGAGTCGGTCGAGGAAATGTCGCACTGGCGCGATTTCGACTACATCGTCGTAAACCGCAACTTCGACCAGGCGCTCGCCGAGCTCGAAGCGATCTTCGACGGCCGCGGGGAAACCAGCCGGAGGCACCGGCCGGGACTCGAGGCACTCGTCAAAGAATTACTGGGGACATAATCCGCAGGATTTTGGCGCCGCCAGCGCACCTGGCCGCGGATTCGTTAGCATGGGCGCCTTATCGGGAGGAGTTGATGGTCAGCAAGGACAAGGACTCCAAGGACGCCAAGGCCAAGCCGAAAGCGGACCGGCGATGGCACGCGGTCTCGGTCAAGCCCGGCCAGAAGGCCTGCACGGCTGCGTCCTCCGGCCGGGATCGCCGCTGGCTGTCGCGCGAGGCGCCGATGCTGCCCCTGCCCGGCTGCACCCAGCCGGATGCCTGCCACTGCACCTATGCCCATCATGACGATCGCCGCAGCGGAGGCCGCCGCGCCGAGGAAATTGACGCTTTCGGGCGTCAGCCCCGGGTCGCGAACGAACGCCGCAGCCGCGGGAGCCGCCGCTCGACGCCAGACGATTAACGCGGAAACTGGCCGCCGGCCCCCCGGATCGAGTATGATTTCCGGTCCAATTACCTGAAATCACGGTCTTTTCCATGGCCCGCATCACCGTCGAAGATTGCCTCCACACCGTCGACAACCTGTTCGACCTGGTCCTGCTTGCGTCCAAGCGCGCGCGGCGGCTGGTCAACGGCGCCGAAGCGACGGTCGACTGGGAGAACGACAAGCCCACGGTGGTGGCGCTGCGCGAGATCGCCGAAGGCAAGATCACGATCGATCTGCTCTCCGAGCCGGATCCCGAGCCGGAGCCGGAGCTGATTCCGGAGAATCCGCTCGACCTCGGCGTCGACTTCCGCGCGCCGCAGCTCGGCCTCGGAGACTGACCGCGACGCCCGGGGCACGATGAACTACGCGTCTTCCATCCTCGGGCTGCTGCCGGGCGGAAGACGCGCTCCCGGGATTTCCCAGCTCATCTCGAAGATCGAGTCCTACCTGCCGGCCGACCAGGTCGAGCGGGTGCGCGAGGCGCACGAATACGCCGAGGCCGCGCACAAGGGCCAGAAGCGCCAGTCCGGCGAGGCCTACATCACCCATCCGATCGCGGTCGCCGACATCCTGGCCGACCTGCATCTCGACGGCGCGACGCTGACTGCCGCGATTCTCCACGACGTGGTCGAGGACACGCCCTCCTCCGCGGCCGAGGTCGAGCAGAAATTCGGCAAGGAAGTCGCCGAGATCGTCGATGGCGTGACGAAGCTGGATCAGGTCCAGTTCAAGAGCCGCAAGGAAGCGCAGGCCGAGAGCTTCCGCAAGATGATTCTGGCGATGGTGCGCGACATCCGCGTGATCATGGTCAAGCTCGCCGACCGCACCCACAACATGCGCACGCTCTCGGCGATGCCGCCGGAGAAGCGCCGCGCGGTCGCGCGCGAGACGCTCGACATCTACGGGCCGATCGCCAACCGCCTCGGCATCCACTCGATCAAGCTCGAGCTCGAGGAGCTCGGCTTCCGCACGCTCTATCCGCAGCGCTACCGCGTCATCGAGCGTGAACTCAAGCGCGCCCGCGGCAACCAGCGCGAGTTCCTGCCGAAAATCGTCAAAGTGATCCGCCAGTCTCTGACCGGCGCCGCCGTCAACGGCGTCGTCGAGGCGCGCGAGAAGCATCTCTACAGCGTCTACATGAAGATGCGCCGCAAGCGCCTGCCGCTGTCGCAAGTCGTGGACATGTTCGGCGTGCGCATCGTCGTCAAGAACGTGGATGAGTGCTATCGCACGCTCGGACTGGTGCACGGCCTGTACCGGCCGATGCCGGGCCGCTTCAAGGACTACATTGCGATCCCGCGCGTCAATGGCTACCAGTCCCTGCACACCTCGCTGTTTGGCCCGAACGGCATGCCGATCGAAGTGCAGATCCGCACCGAGGACATGCACCGCATGGCGGAGTCGGGCATCGCTGCGCACTGGCAGTACAAGACCGGCGAAGATGACGGTGCGCAGCAATTGCGCGCGCGCGAGTGGCTCGCGGGCGTCATGCAGTTCCACGACGGCTCGGCCGAGGAGCTGCTCGAGAGCGTCAAGGTCGACCTGTTCCCCGACAAGGTCTACGTGTTCACGCCGAAGGGCGACATCATGCGGCTGCCGCGCGGCGCCACCTGCGTCGACTTCGCCTACGCCGTGCACACCGGCGTCGGCCAGCGCTGCGTCGCCGCCAAGGTGGACCGCCGGCTGGTGCCGCTGCGCACCGTGCTGCGCAACGGCCAGACCGTCGAGATCGTGACCGCGAAGGGTGCGCACCCGAACCCGGCGTGGGTGAGCTTCGTCACGACCGCCAAGGCGCGCTCCGCAATCCGCCAGTATCTGCGCACGCTGAAGAAGGGCGAGGCCGCGGAACTTGGCGGGCGCATGCTCAACCAGGCGCTCGAGGAGTTCAAGCTGACGCTGAAGACGCTGCCGGCCGGCCGCCTCGATGAAGTCGCGCACTCGCTCCAGCTCAAGGACGGCAGCGAACTGCTCGAAAAGATCGGCCTCGGCGAGCGGCTCGCGCGCTTGATCGCGCGGCGAGTTCTGCCGCCGGAGGACGACCGCCCGGATGCCAGCGAACAGCAGCCGCTGGCGATCGCTGGAACCGAAGGCCTCGTCGTCAGCTATGCGCGTTGTTGCTTCCCGATCCCGTTCGACGCGATCGTCGCCTATCTCTCGAGCGGCCGCGGCGTCGTGATCCATCGCGAGAACTGCGCGAACGTCGCAGCTTTCGGCAAGCAGCCGGACAAATGGATTCCGGCGGTCTGGCAGAAGGATCAGCAGCGGATTTTCACTTCGGGTCTCATCGTCGAAGTCGCCAACCGCATGGGCATCCTCGCCGAGGTCGCGACCCAGATCGCGGCCGAACAGAGCAACATCAGCCACGTCAACGTGGATTCCTCCCAGGGCGACCAGTCCACGATCCTGTTCGAGGT
>JANNKZ010000037.1:0-1506 GCA_031396515.1 Gammaproteobacteria bacterium | reverse complement strand
GCGACCTGACGGCCGAACGCCGTAGGCCCGATCAGCACAAGTCCCTGGATCTTCCAGGGATCATCCGCATAGGTGTCGATTGTCGCGCGTTCGACGCCTTCGCCTCCGCGGCTGTGCCCAACGAGCACGATGTCATCCATGTTCACGCGGCCGCGAAAGCGGCCGCCCCAGGAATCGCCGCCATGACGCGTCCACTCCGCCCACTGCGCCAGATGATGACGAATCAACTGCGAACGTGCCGATGCGCCGCCGTCGAGAAACAATCCGTCCTGGCCGTTGATTCCGTTCGCGGAAATGGACACGGTCAGGTATCCCTGCGATGCCAGCACATCGGTGATGTAGCGGTAACCGGTGTGACTCGGGACCGGTCGCCAGCCTGGCTTACAGGGCCAGTCGCCTGAAGACTGTCCCTCCGGCCCGTCGCGATAGCAGGTGTTGTGGCGGCCATGGAGAAACAGCACGAGCGGCGCGGCACCTGCGCGGCGAACGGGTGCCGTTACTTCGGCAACGACTTCGACGGGCGCCGGAAATCCTTCGATTTCGAGATTCGGCAGCGTGTATCGGAGGCGCTCCGTCCGATAGGTGCCTGGCGCGGCCGGATCGCCGGCGGCCACGGCGATTGCAGGCTCGGTCGGCAGCGCCGCGGGCCCGATGCGCAAATGCGCGGCAGCCCCGTCGAGGCGGCGTCCAGCCGCCCACACCGAAAGATTGGTCAGCGTATCGGCGCGCAGTCCACGTAGTCGCAACAAGTTGCCGCTCTGAAGCGGATATCCGAGCACTCGCTCGCCGGAACGGAATTCGTAGCGCGCGCCACCGATCCGCAGCGGTACGTCGCTGGTCCACACGAGTTCGTTGCTCTCGAGATGCCAGCCGGCCGGCAACGCAACCGGCTGCTCCTGGGCGGCGACCTTGGGAGTCGCTGCGACGAGGACCAGCACGATGAATAGTGCGAGCTTCGGTGGCATCGACGAATTCTACGCGGCGCGACCCCAGGGAGGCATGTCGTGGCCAAAGAGAATGCTTCACGAGTGAGCCTGCCCCGGGGGCAAGGAACCGTCCTGTCGCGTGCGCTGTCTACTGCCGAACACTTGGGGGATGTTCCTTGGATCGCAATGGTCGATTGACAAGGCAAGGACGCGCGGCGCCGCGCTTTTACTGGGCGTTCATCTTTTGGATATTATCCGCGTGCCATGACGGCGGAAACGGGGAAAACTGGCGCGACCTCGGGGTCGTGCCGGCCCCCGCCAGCACGGAGTTGAATCACACGCCATTGATCGTCACCGGCGATCGGGTGCTGGTCGGCACCAGCAATGGGATCTGGGCGCGGCCGCTCGACGGCCCCGGCGAATGGCAGCAGGTCGGTTTGGGGGGAGTGAATGTATTCACGACGCGCAGGGATCCGATAATCGAGAACACGCTGTTTGCCGCCGGTCAACCCATAACCGACCGGGACGCATCGCCGTTCTACCGTTCGGATGACGGCGGCAATACCTGGGTAGCCAGCGC
>JANNKZ010000523.1:0-6380 GCA_031396515.1 Gammaproteobacteria bacterium | reverse complement strand
TTCAACGTCAACAACCTGGTCAACGCCGAAGGACAGGCCAATGAGCTGGCGATTGCGCGCTTCGAGCGGCTGCTCGGCTTCGCCGGAGCCAATCAGCGCTGGGCACGTATTCTCGCCGACTGGATCGACGCCGACACCGTGCCGGGATTTCCGGAAGGCGCGGAGGACGGCACGTATCTCGCGCAGAGCCCGTCATACCGCGCGGCCAATGGAGCGATCTCGACCGTAACCGAGATGCTCGCCCTTCCGGGCATGACACAGGATGAATTCCAGCGCATCCGTCCGTACATCGCCGCGCTGCCATCGGGCTCGACGATCAATATCTGCACGGCACCGGCGCCGGTGCTCGCCGCGCTGGTCGAGGGCGGCACGGATTTTGGCGATGTCGACTTGTTGGAGTCGAACCGGCGCGACGGCTGTTTTCCGACGATCGCGGACCTGCAGGCGACGCTCGACACCGCGGTTTTCCAGGCATTGAGCCCGGCAATCTCGGAAACTTCGAACTGGTTCCGGGCGGTGACCGCCGTCCGTATTGGCACCTCGGAACTCACGCTGTACAGTCTGATCGAGCGGTCCAGTGCCGGCGGCGGCCGAACCGTCGTGCGTTCAACCGGGACCGAATAGGCCTCATGAATCAATACCTGGTCCTGCGCATTGCCAATCCGGTCAGTTGGGTCGTTACCGGCGCCGACGGCGGCCGCATCGGTCCCGTCTCGACCGGAAGCTTCGCCGATGCCGCGCCGATCGCGGGCGAGCGGACGCTCGTCGTCATCGCGCCGGGTTCCAGCATCACGCTCGCGAAACCGGAACTGCCGGTGAAGAGCGGCAGCCGGGTCGCCCAGGTCGTGCCCTATGCGATGGAGGAATCGCTCGCCGGCGAAGTCGAGCAGTTCCAGTTCGCGATCGGGCCGACTGACGCGGCCGGCGCGACGCTGGTCGCGGCGATGCGCCGCGAGGAACTGCGTGGCTGGCTGGACGCGCTGCAGGGGGCCGGCCTCGATCCCCAAGCGATCGTTCCGGACATGCTTTGCGTGCCGGACAACCCGGGCAAGACGGTCGCGGTCATCGACGCGGGCCAGCTGCTGGTTCGGCCGCCCGGACAACTGCCCTTCGCCCTCGACGCGGAGCCGCTGACCGAAGCCTTCGCACTCGCAGGGCTCGAGGGCGATGACCGCCATGTCCATCTCTACGTGTCGCAGCAAGACTGGCAGCATTCGCGCGAGATGATCGAGGCGCTCCGTGAAGTCACGGGCAGCCTCGAATTGCAGCTCCTGCCCGACGGCGCCTTGCCGCTGCTCGCCTCCGAAGCGGTCAGGACCGATGCGCTGTCGCTGATGCAGGGCAGTTTCGCGCGGCGCACCGGGTGGCGCGCCGAATGGCAACGCTGGCGCATCGCCGCCTTCCTCGCGGTGGCGGCGCTAGCATTGCACGTCGGCGTGCGCGGCTACGACCTCGTGCGCCTGAGCGGCGAGCAGCAGCGGCTCGATGCGGCGATCGAACAGGCCGCGCGGATCGCCTTGCCCGACATCGAACGCATCGACGACCCGCGTGCGCAAATCGAGCAGCGACTCGCCGGCGGCGGCGCCGCGGATGCGGGCGGATTGCTCGCGCAGCTCGCCGCAGTCGGCGGCGCGCTCGCGGGTGCGCCGGGCCCGACCGTAGAATCGCTCGGCTGGCGCGACCGCTCGCTCGAATTGCATCTGGTCGCCGCGAATCAGGAAGCGATCGCGCGCTTCGCGCAGGCGGTCAACCAGCGTGGGTTGACAGCGGACGTCGCCTCGACCGCGCCCGGTGACAAGGGCATCGAAGCGCAGGTTCGCATTGGCGCGGGAGGCGCGCGATGAACCTCCGCGACTGGTACGCCACGCTCGCCGAACGCGAACAGCGCATGGTCACCTGGGGCGGAGTAGCCGCCGCCGTGCTGCTGGTCGCCGGGCTGATCTGGAAACTCAGCACGGCGGTTGCGGTCGCCGAAGAACGGGTAGAGCGCAAGCGCCAGGATCTGGCGTGGATCGAAACCGTCACGCCGCGCCTGCAGTCGGCGCCCGTGGCCCGTCCCGGCGAATCTCTGACGATCGCGGTCGGCCGCATGGCCCAGGAAGGCGGCCTCGGCGACGCGCTGGCCGGCATCGAGCCTGCGGGAACCGGTTCGGTTCGTGCGCGCTTCACCGCGGCGTCATTCGATGCGCTGGCCGTGCTGCTTGGGCGCCTGCAGAAGGAACGCGGCGTGATCGCCGAGACCGCGAGCGTCAGCGCGACCAGCGAAACCGGGCTGGTCGACGCGACCCTGGTCCTGCGCGGCCGCTGACCGCGATGGCCGGACGCAGCAAGCTCATCGCGGCGGGAGTCGTGGCCTTCGCGGTGTGCCTGGTCGCGATGGTGCCGGCCGTACAACTGACGAAACGCCTGCCGCCCGGCGTCGTGATGACCGGCGTTGGCGGCACCATCTGGTCGGGCCGCGCAGCGACGCTCGCGATCGACGATGCGACCCTCGGCGCGGTGCGCTGGTTCTGCCGCCCCTGGCATCTGGTCATGCTGCGCTGGTCCTGCGCCGTCACGCTGGTGCCGCCCGGTGGCGAGATCGCAGCCGACGTCGGCGGCGGTTTCGACGGCCGCGAGATCGAAGCATCAGACATCCGCGGCCAGTCGCCGATCACGGCCTTCGAGGGTATTGCGACACCCGCCGGCTGGACTGGCACGCTCGAACTCGACATCGAACGCATCCGCATCGTCGAGCGGCGCGCCGAGGACGCGGCCGGCAAACTCTTCGTGCGCGCGCTGCGCGCTCCCGGTTCCGGCGGGCAGATGCTCGGCGATTTCGAGTTGACGGTCGGCGAAGGTGCGGTCGGCACGGAAACGCTTGCCGGGCGCCTGCGCGATCTCGGCGGGCCACTGCGCGTTCGCGGCGCGATCGAGCTGAAGCGGGACGGCAGTTATTTCATGAGCGGCGAGGTCGCACCCGGCCCCGGCGCCGGTCCCGGCATCTTCGACACGCTCTCGTTCCTCGGCCCGCCGGACGCCAGCGGCCGGCGCCCCTTCAGCATCGAGGGCACTCTCTAGGTAGAACAGGGACGCATGCCATTTCCTGGCGAACCGCCTGCCGGGCTGGCTCGCTCGCTCAGAAGAGAAGAACCGGAAAATTCGCTCGCTCGCCACCCGTCCGGCGGTCGCCCGGTCGGAAACGGGATGCGTCCCTGTTCTAGTCCAGTTCGCGCCAGGCGTCCTGGAGCGGGAAGTAGAGGCCGACCTTCAGCGGACGCTCCGGTTCCAGCAGCTGCATCGCCTGCGCATAGCGCTCGAGCTGGCCGCGGTAGCGCCGCAATTGTTCGTCGAGAAAGGCTTCGCGGTCCCCACCCTCGTGGGCGCTCACCTTCCAGTCCACGATCCAGCGCACGCCGGTCTCATCCACGAAAGTGCGGTCGATGCGCAGGCTGTGCGCGGCGCCATCAATCATCGCGGTCAACGCGAGCTCGGAACGGGCCTCGCGCGCCGCCAGATCGAGCAGCCGCGCCGCCCGTTCGCTGTGCGAGACGGCTGTCATGGCCTGCCGGACGCGCGCGAGCGCGGATGGGCGGTGCGCCTCGTCGATGCCGAGGTCACGGAGTTGCCGCTCCCAGCGCGCCACTTCCGGCTCGCTGCCGCCGGGCGTCACACCGGTCTCGGCCATGCGCTGCAGTTCGGCGTGGACCACCTGGCCCACGGCCTGGGCGATCGCTCCTGCCCAGTCGAACTCCGGCCGGATCGAGCCGTCGGGCTCGCTCGAGATGCGCAGCATCGGCGCCAGCGGCAGCGGCTCGGGGAGCGGCGCGCGAAATCCCGCGACCAGCCGCCGCGCGGGTGGCGCACTGAGCCGCGGCTTGCCATCGTCCGCGCGCCCCGCCGCTGACGCAGTCGCCGGCAGCGCGGCGAGTGCGCGCTCGAAATGCGGCGACAGGACGGGCCACAGGAATCCCAGCAGGCTCGCCGATCGCGGACGACGGAGCGTCGGCCCCTCCTCCGTCCACTTCACGCCGGCACTGCCGACCAGGTGCAGGCGCCGCCGCGCACGGGTCGCCGCCACGTAGGCCAGCCGGCCGAGTTCAAGCGCCTCGCGTTCGGCGCCGAGATCGCGCATCCAGCGTTCGAGTGGATCCGTGTCGCCGTCGTTCTCGTCCGAATCCGTGCGGCTGCCAAGCACGATGCCGCGCTCGCCGGGACCGGTCGCGACGGTCGTCCAATAGAGCAGCGGCCGCTCGCCGCCGCGCGGACCGCGCTGAAGATCCGGAAGGATCACGACGTCGAACTCCAGACCCTTGGCGCGATGGATCGTCATGACTTGCACGCGCGCGCTCTCGCTGCCGACGGGCGACGCCATCACGCCGGCCACGGCCGCCTCGATGGCCGAAGCCGGCGGCAGGCAGCCGGTTTCCAGCTCCAGTCGGTCGAGCGCGGCGAACAGCAGTTCGGCATTCGCGAGGTCGGAGGCGTCGCCGATCGTCGCGGGGCCGTCGAGCGCGAGCCAGGCTGACTTCAGCCAGCTGCCGAGCGAGTGCCGGCCGCGCGCGGCGATCGCGGCGTCGAGTGCCGCAACGAGCCGGGCCACGCGCGCGGCCGAATCCCCCGCGAGCAGCGCCGCATCGCGCAGGCAATCGCGGATCAGCGCCCGCTCGCCCCGGTCGGCGAGTCGCAGCAAGTCGGCCAGCGGCAGTCCGCACAAGGGCGCGCGCAGGATGGCGAGCCAGGCCGTGCGGTCGCCGTCGTGCAGCATCGCGGAGACGAGCGCGACCAGGTCGCGGATAGCCGGGCGATCGAGCAGAGCCTCGAGTTCGACGCCGCGATACTCGATGCCGGCATCGCGCAGCGCCGCCAGGATCGGCGGCAACGACGGCCGTCCTCGCACCAGGATCGCGATGGTCGGCTGGCCGAGCGTTGCGATCGAGTCCCGCGCGATCGTGGCAACTTCCGACGCCGTCGCGTGCCCGTCGGCATCGAGGAGCGCATGCACGCGCACGCCGTCGCCCGCCGCGTCCGGATTCGCCGCCGCGGCCGGCGAGTAGCGCACGGCGCCGCGCTCGAAATCGTCGGCGGACGGCAGCAGCGTGGCAAATGTCCCATTCACCCAGTCGACGATCGCGGCACTCGAACGGAAATTCCGCCCGAGGCGTTCGCCGGCAAGCACGATGCCGCCGATGCCCTGGCGCTGCGCCTGCAGGAACAGCGTCACGTCCGCCTCGCGGAACGCGTAGATGGACTGCATCGGATCGCCGACGCAGAAGAGGCTACGGCCGTCGCCCGCCTGCCAGCCGGCGACCAATAATTCGAGCAGGCGCGCCTGCGACGGCGACGTGTCCTGATATTCGTCGACCAGCAGGTGACGGATCCGGTAATCGAGCGCAAGCGCAAGTTCGGTCGGTGCCGATTCGTCCCCGAGCGCATCGCGCGCGGCGGCAGCCACCGCCGAATGGTCCAGATTGTCGCGCTCGGCGAAGAGCGTCAGAAGTTCCGCGACCGCGTGCGGCAACACCGAGGATAGTGCATCGATCCGTTCCCATTGCGCGTCGGTGAGCGCCGCAGGCGGCAGCCGGCGCAGCCGACCGAGCGTCGGCGCGAGACCGTCGTACGCGGCCAGCGAATCGAGTACCGCCTTCATGGCGCGCTTGAGCGGCGGCCAGGCGACGCCTTCGCTCGCGGCGAGAAATCCCTGCTTCGCCCCGACCTGCTTGAGCAGCGTCGGGTCCTTGTTCGCCGTCAGCAAGAGATCCGCGAGGGCGCGCCAACTCGCGGCGAATTCCGCAGTCGCAGCCGGCAGTGCCGGCAGCGGCGCGAGGACCGTTGCAGGACTCGCCGGCGCACCGGCCGCGGCTGCAGCGCGACAGGCCGCGATCATCGGCTGCCAATCGAGATCTGCCACGACTGTTGCAACCACGGCGAGCTCCGACTCCAACGCTTGCCGCAGCAGCCGGTCGATTTCGGCGCGCAGCGACGGACCGGTGGCGCCGCGCATCAGTTTTGGCAGCCAAAGCTCGCGCGCGCCCAGCATGCCTTCGAGCAGCTCCGCGAGCTGGCGCGGCTGGTGATTGAGCGAGCGCGCGAGGCGCCGCAGGCCGGCGGCAACCGGCGCCTCCTCATCGAGCATCGCCACGGTTCGCCGTGCCGCTTCGGCGTAGAGCGCACGCGCGTCATCGACGAGCGTCGCCGACAGGCCGATGCGCGCCGCCAGCGGCAGGCGCCGCGCCAGCCAGTGATTCAGGCCGTCAATCGTCTGCACGTGCAGCCGCGCCGGATTGTGTTCGAGTCCCCAGCCCCGTTCGCGGCTGCGCGCGAGCGCGGCGGCCGCGTAGCGGTGCAGTTCCCGGGTCCGTTCGTCCGCCTCGGCCGCGAGCGGCTCCGCGCCGAGAGTG
>JANNKZ010000244.1:0-16072 GCA_031396515.1 Gammaproteobacteria bacterium | reverse complement strand
TGCCGGAACCGCCACTCATCGTGTCGTTGCCGGCCCCGCCGCTCATGATGTCGTCGCCCGAACCGCCGTTCAGGTTGTCGTTGCCGCTGGTGCCTGTGACTCCGCTCATGATTCGATCCCCTGTCTGTGCGATCCCGACTTTGTTTGAAGACTCTTTAAATCCGATCTCGGTCTGCTATTCGCGACTTCCCTGGCAAGCATCGCCTACGTCTCCCTGCCGGCTCGCCGTAAGCCGGTGGTCACCGGCTCGAGCAGGTATTGCAAGGCCGTTCGCTTCTCGCCCTTGAGGTAAACCTCGGCCGGCATGCCGGCCTGAAGCTTGAGGTCCCCGGCTTCTTTGAGTGACTCCGCTTCCGTCTCGATCAGCGCCATGAAGTACGGGAGGTTCGTCACCGGGTCGACGAGACGATCGCCGGCCACGTAAACGACTTTTCCGGACACCAGCTTCGTGGTCCGGCCATTGAAGGCCGTGAACCGGATGTCCGCCTGCTGGCCCTGGTGCACGCGGTCGATGTCCTCGGTTCGGACACGGGCTTCAACAACCAGCCGCGCATCCAACGGCACGACCTCGGCAATCGTCTCGCGGGGTGCGATGACCGCGCCCGCCGTCGTGTACTTGAGGCCGATGATCTCGCCGGCGGTGGGCGCCACGATGAGTTGTCGGTCGGACGCGTCGACCGACTTGCGATGCTCCTGCTCCAGTTCCGACAGACGCGCCGCGCCCTCGCGCAGTTGATCGCTTGCGGCCTGCCGGTACTGCCCTTCCAGGGCGTTGATCTTCAGATTGATCTCGACGACACGCTGATGTGCGCGCGCGAGCTCCGAACGGTGCTCCTCGATGCGTGAAGCGTAGTCCGCGACTGCTGCTTCGAGTTGCGTCACCCGCGCGCCCGAGACATACCCTTGCGTGCGCATGTTGCGGTTGGTCTCGAGATCGCCCTGCTGCAGACGCAGCGACTCACCGCTGCTCGCAATCTGGGCCCGCAACGCCTCGATCTCCTGGTCCACCCGCGCGCGTTGCTCGCGCAGCAGTCCGCTTTGACCGCTCAGCGCGCCGCGCTGTGCGGCAAACAGAGAACGCTCCTTTTCGAGCTGCTCTGCGAGTCGCTGGTCACCACGGGCCGCCGAAACCAATTCCTCCGGAAAGCGGATCGAAGGCTGCAGCGCCTGTTCGGCTTCCAGTCTCGCGAGTCGCGCGCGCTCGGTCATCAGCCGGTAATTGATGCGGTTCAGGTCGGCATCCACAGCGATGTCGCCGAGCACGAGCAATGCTTCGCCCTGCGCGACGCGCTGACCGTCGCGTACGCGCACTTCCTGCACGATTCCGCCTTCCCGATGCTGTACCGGTCGCCGGTTCAGGTCGACTTTCACGAAAGCGGACGCGATCACCGCTGAGGACAGCGGAGCAATTGCAATCCAGGCCAGGATCGGCGCCAGGCCAAAAAGCAGAATCGCAAGTCCCCGGGAGGACAGCCGCGACGCTTCCCGCGCGTGCTCCGCGAGCGCGTCGTCCGATGCGGGATTCAGGTGGGCCGGATTCATGATGCCTGCCCCATGCGGTCGGGCGTCCCCGAACGCGGCAACTGGACGACATTCGCCGCCGTCATCCCTTTTTTCTGGCGGTCGAGCGCCACGAGCACCTGGGCAGTCGGCCCGTATTGCTGGACGCGGCCTGCCTCCAGCACCATCACCTGGGTCATGTGCCGTATCAGCGCATGACGGTGCGACACGACCACGACGGTCACCGACCGTTTCTGCAGGTCGCAGATCGCGTCCGCCAGTGCCTGTTCGCCGGCACCGTCCAGGTTGGAATTCGGCTCGTCCAGGATCACCAGCCGGGGATTGCCGTATAGGGCGCGCGCCAGCGCGATCCGCTGGCGCTGACCCGGCGACAGTTGCACGCTGGCGGTGTCGACTGGCGTGTCGTAGCCCTGCGGCAGCGACAGGATCATGTCGTGGACGTGCGCCCGCCGCGCAGCGGTAACGACGTCATCGGCGTCGACCGGTCCGAGCCGTGCGATATTCTCGGCGACGGTGCCCTGGAACAATTCGACGTCCTGCGGCAGGTAGCCGATCGATGGCCCGAGCGTTTCGCGCGGCCAGATCGAAAGATCCGCGCCATCCAGGCGCACCACGCCCGCGGTCGGCTTCCACAATCCGGTCAGTACGCGTACCAGCGTGGATTTACCGGCGGCGCTCGGCCCGATGATCCCGAGCGAAGCGCCCGGCGCCAGTTGCAGCGACACGCCTTGCAGGACGAGGCGATCGGTTCCCGGTGGGCGGTAGATGACGCCTTGGGCCGCGAGAGCGCCCTGCGGCTCGGGCAACGACATGCGCTCCGCAGCACTGGACGTTGCGTCCAGCAACGTACGTACCCGGGCAAGCGCCGCACGCCCCTCTGCGAGCACGCGCCAGCTGCCGACGACCTGCTCGACTGGCGCCAGCGCGCGTCCCAGCAGGATCGTCGTCGCGACCATGATGCCGGCGGTCGCTTCGTGGGTGATGACGAGGTAGGCACCGAGGGCGAGCACCGCGATCTGGATGACTTGGCGCAAGGCACGTGTCGCCGATGCGATGGCGACCGTCCTGGCGGCGATCGGGCGCTGCAATTCGGTCACCTTCTGGTTCATGGCGCACCAGCGGTCGATCAGCGCGGGCGCCATGCCGAGCGCCTGCACGACTTCGGCGTTCGCCAACGAGGCCTCCAGGTAGCGACCCGATTGGGCGGCCTCGCGTTGCAGGGATTCAATGCCGGATCGCGTCAAGCGATCGTTCAGGAACGCGAGCAGCAGCATCGTCATTGCGCTCACGGCTGCGGCGATACCGAGGACCGGATGGAATATCCAGATTACCGCGACGTAAACGAGCAGCCATGGCGCATCGAACAATGCAATGAGCCCCTGCGCCGAGAACAAGGCGCGAAGCGTCGCGACGTCGCGCAGGCTCTCGGCCGACGCGCGGTCGCCGCCTTGCGATCGGGCAGCGATGACCACGCGTGCGACGGCCGGCGACAGGGCTTCCCCGACCATGTTGCCTGCGACGCCTTGCAACCGACCGCGCAGGAAATCGAGTGCGAGCATGATGCTGAGCGCAATTGCGGCACCCAGCAGCAGCATCAGCAGCGTCTCGCCGCTCTGGCTGACGAGCACCCGGTCGAAGACCTGCAGCATGAACAGGGCAGGAATCAGCAGCAGCAAGTTGATGACGAACGAAAACGCCGCCACATGAATCAGCGGGCGCCGAAGCAGTTCTGCGAGTTGTTTCATTCCTGGCCCGTGTCCTTGCGAGTCGCTCACGACTCCGTCGGCTTCGATGACAACTCAACGGGCTCGGCGCGCTCGTTATGACAACCAGCGCGTAGCGACCCCGTCTTCACGGTTTGAGGCTGCATCTGCCGTGCCAATCGCCCGCAACCCCGTTTCGGCACAGTGGCTTGGGCAGGTGGGCGGACGCACCGCCAGCGATTTATGTCGCCCTCGCATCGGGCGCTGTAAGCTTTTCCGATGAGACGCAGTTCACAATCTGGTTCCGGGCGATGACGGCTGCGACAGGGGCGAAAACGGGCTCGTTACGTATTGCGATGTGGTCCGGCCCGCGCAACATCTCGACGGCGATGCTGCGCTCTTTCGGCAGCCGCGCCGATACGGCCGTGACCGACGAGCCGCTTTACTCGCATTACCTTGAGATCACCGGCATCGCGCATCCGGGACGCGACGAGATCCTCGCCCACCACGAATCGGACTGGCGCAAGGTGGCGGCGACGCTGACCGGTCCCGTGCCGGGCGGCCGCGCGATCTGGTACCAGAAGCACATGGCCCATCACCTGCTGCCGATGATCGGCCGCGACTGGCTCGATGCGCTGACGCACGCGTTCCTGATCCGCGAGCCGGATGAAATGCTCACCTCACTCGTGAAGACCTACCCCGATGCCGGCCTGTCGGATACGGGTTTGCCACAACAATGCGAAATCTTCGATCGCATCGCCGACCGCAAGGGAACCGCGCCGCCGGTGGTGCTCGCGAGCGACGTGCTGAAGAATCCGCGCGACCTGCTGGGGAAACTCTGCACGTCGCTCGGCATTCCGTTCCGGGCGGAGATGCTCGCCTGGGAACCGGGCCGGCGCGCGACCGACGGCATCTGGGCGCCATACTGGTATGCGGCGGTCGAGGCCTCGACCGGCTTCGAGCCCTGGCGCGAACGCCGCGTCGAACTGACGGCGCCGCTCCGCCGGCTCGCCGACGAGTGCCGCCCCTGGTACGAAAAGCTGTACGCTTTGCGCCTCCGGGCCTGAGGCAGGGCGATGCAGCAGCAGTTCGACGAGCGCAACCGCGACCTGATCGTCAACATCAACGGCGATCTGCTCCACCGCGACAAGGCCGGCGTCAGCCCCTTCGACAGCGCCGTGCAGGGCGGAGACGCCGTGTGGGAGGGGCTGCGCCTCTACGATGGGCGGATCTTCGCGCTCGAGGAACACCTCGTGCGGCTGCGCCATTCCGCAATCGCGCTCGCCTTCGAAACCATTCCGTCAGACGCGACGATCATCGCCGAGATCAAGCGCACGCTCGCGGCAAACCGCATGCGGGACGGTGTCCACATCCGGCTCACGCTGACGCGCGGCGTGAAGATCACCTCAGGCATGGATCCCCGGCTCAACCGGTCGGGGCCGACGCTGATCGTGCTCGCCGAACACAAGGCGCCCGTCTATTCGAAGAAGGGATTGAGCCTGATCACCAGCAGCCAGCGCCGCTCGCCGCCCGACTGCCTCGACCCGAAAATCCACCACGCCAACCTGCTCTCCTCGATCCTCGCCAAGCTTCAGGCGAACTCCGCGGGCGCGGACGACGCGGTGATGCTCGACCTGCGCGGCTTCATCGCCGAGACCAATGCGACCCACCTCTTCATGGTGACGGACGGCGTCGTACGCACACCGACGCTCGCGGCCTGCCCGGAAGGCATTACGCGCGCTACCGTGCTCGACATCTGTGGCCGGCAGGGCATTCCTTGCGAAGTGGCCGACATTTCGCTCGCCGAGTTCTACCGGGCGGACGAGGCGTTCTGTACCGGCACGATGGGTGAACTCGCGGGCGTCACCCAAGTGGACGGGCGCCGGATCGGCGACGGAGCGATCGGCCCGATGACCGTGCGCCTCGCCGCCCTCTTCGCCGAGCGGACCGCGACCGGCGGCATGCGGGTGGCGGACTGATGCGGAGTGCCGCCGTCTGCCTGCTCGCGATCGCAATCGCGGGTTGCGCGGCATCGCCGGCACCGGCTCCGCAAGCTGCGGCAGACGCGGCGCCCTGCGGCAGCAAGCCCACGTTCGCCGCCGGCGGCGAGCGCGCGACGCTGTGGTTCCGTCACTCGGCCGAATTCCGCGCCGCGAGCGAGATCATCTACCGTGCGGCGGACGCCGCGCTGCGCGAAGGCCTCACCGATCCCGCCTGGACCGCCGAGCCGACGCAGGCCGGCGACTTGTCCGCACTGCCGCCCGCGGTCGTGATGGACATCGACGAAACAGTCCTCGACAACTCGGCGCAACAGGCGCGCATGACGCTCGATGAAATCTGCACGCTGAAGGAATTCGACGCGGTCTGGGACGCCTGGCTCGCGGAGCGCAGCGCGCCCGCAGTTCCGGGCGCGGCCGAATTCATCCGTGCGGCGCGCGCGATGAAAGACCCCGCGGGTCGGCCGGTACACATCTTCTTTGTCACGAACCGCGCGTGCGTCGCGCGTCCCGGCAGCGCCGCCGCTTGCCCGCAACAGGACGACACGGCGGCCAACCTTCGCTCGCTCGGCCTGGACGCGCCGGCGCTCGAACAGAGTCTCCTGTTGAAGGGCGAAATGCCGGAATGGGACGGCGAAAAACAGTCGCGCCGCCTCGCGATCGCGGCGACCCACCGCATCCTGCTCTACGTCGGCGACGACTTCGGCGATTTCCTGCCGGACGTGAAACGCCAGACAGTGCCCGAACGCGAACAGGCGCGCTGCCGGCACCACGATCGCTGGGGCCGCCAGTGGTTCATGATCCCGAATCCGATGTACGGCTCCTGGCTGGTCGCTCTCGGCCCCGACCTCGAAGCCGCGCTTGCCGCATCGCCACCGGTGATCGAGAACTGCGACGCGCCTTGAATCGGTGCCACATTCATTGTGACGGACGTCAAATTCCGCGGTGAAATGGCTGCGGGCCGCAGGTTCGTCGCTTATGTTGACTGCATGACTCCGGCCGACGACCGCGTGCTCCAGCTCCTGCAGAAGTGGCAGAAAAGCCTCGAGCTGCACGTGCGCTATGCCGACCTGCCGGAGGACCAGTACTGGCTCGTGCAACCGTGGCCGAACCACCAGCGCCCGACCAAGTGGGTCGTCGACCTCGCGCGCCAGCGCCTGGCCGATCTCCTGAACATCGTGAAGACGCGCCTCGCGGCCGCGGATCCTTCGCTATCAGAAGCGCTCGAATTGATGTCGTTCCTGACGAACCTCGTCGGCTCCCAAAACGTCGAACGCTTCGTGCCGATTGCAGAAGCCGAACGCGAGCGGCATCTCGATGCCGGCGCTACCAAGAAAACGAAATCCACCGGTTCGACTTCGACGTCGACAGCGATCAAGCCGCGGCCAGCCGCGCCGAAGGGCCGTCCCCCCGCGCGCGCAGCCAGGGCCACGGTCGAATCGAAACCGTCGAAGCCGCTTAACGACACGACGATCACCGCGGTCGTCAAGGACGCCGCGCGCCTCCTCACCTGGGGACGCGAGTGGCATGAGCTGCCGGAAGCGATCGCCCGGATCGCCGGCCGGCCGACCGCCCAGCAGGTTCGGCAGGTCCTGAAGTCGCACAAGGCCGCGATCGAGCAGCGCGTCGCGGCGCAGGACAAGCACTGACGCCTTGATATCCTCGGCGGCATGGATTCCGCTTCCTTGCCGCTCGCTCCTGCCGGACTGTTCCGCCGCCTCGCGGCGCAGACCTACGACTTCCTGCTGGTCGTCGCACTCTGGTTCATCGGGACATTTGCCATGCTGCCGCTGACCGGCGGCGAAGCGATCACGCCCGCGACGCAGGGTGGCGTGGCCTGGCTCTATCGCGGCTGGCTGCTCGCGATCGCCTTCGGCTACTTCGGTTTTTGCTGGGTCTGCGGCGGACAGACGCTGGGGCTGCGCGCCTGGCGCATCCGCCTGCAATCAGCCGACGGCAGTGCGGTCAGCTGGCGCGGCGCGGCCCTGCGCTTTGCCGGCGGCATGGTGGCGGTATTGCTGGCAGTCGCGGGCGCTTGGCAGCTCGCGCGGCCCGGCTGGACACCTTCGGACGCGGTCGCGCTCCTGATGCTGCTGCCGGCGATTGCGAACCTGGCCTGGATTCCATTCGATGGCGCGGGCCGGAGCCTGCAGGACCTCGCCAGCGCGGTGCGGGTGGTGCGCGTTCCGCGCTAGCGCGTGCGCCAGATCGCGACCGCCGCGATCGTCGCCATCAGCAATGTCGGTCCCCAGGCGACCAGCAGCGGATTGAGGTCGTAAACCTGGCCGCTGTTCTCGAGCGTCTGCGTCAGCAGGATGAACAGCACGCCCGCCATGATGCCGAGCACGGTGCGCGCGCCCGCGCCTGCGGATCGCAGCGGGCCAAAGGCGAACGGCACGGCGAACACGCAGACGACGATGGCTCCCACGAGCCGCGCAATGCGCGACCAGAACGCGATTTCCCAGGCGCTGGCGTCAAGATCATTCGCTTTCAGGTGCTCCGAATAGCTGTACAAGTCGGCGAGCGGCAGCGAGCCCGGCTCGTTGACGGCGAGGCCGAGGAAATCGGCGTTGAACTCCGCGCCCGTCAGCTCGCGCGGGCTCGCACGTGTCGCGACCGAATCGGCGCCGAGCGTCGTCTCCGCGTAATTGGTCAGCACCCAGCGTCCCTCGGCATCCTGCGCGGCGGTCTCGGCGCGTCCGACCAGCACGAGCTGCCGGTTCGAGTCGAGTTCGTACACATACACGCCGCCAAACAGGTTCTCCGCAGCCTGGCGGCGCACGTTGATGAACCACGGTCCCTGGCGCACCCACGCGCTGCGGCTGCCCGCGATTTCGAGCTGCGAATAGCGGCTGAATATCTTGTACTGCGCGGCATACTGGTCGGCGGGCGGAGCGAAATACTCGCCGATCACCCACAGGGACGCCGCGACGATCACGCCCGCGAATCCAGCCGAGAGCGCGATGCGGGCGACCGACACACCCGCAGCGCGCACGATCGTGAGCTCGCTGTCGCGCGCGAGCCCACCGAGGCCGATGATCGCGCCGATCAGCGCGCCGATCGGCAGCAGTTCGTACGCCTGCTGCGGCAACTGCAGGAAAGTGACGAGGAAAGCCGCCTTGACGTCGTAGCTGCCCTGGCCGATGTCGTCCTGCTGCCCGAGGAAGGTGACGAGCGTCATCAGCGCGAGCAGCACGCCCATGACCATCAGCGTGTGCACCAGGATGGTCCGCGCGAGATACCGGTCGAGCAAATTCATGCCGACGCCCGCGCCCGGATCCAGCCGCTGGCCGGACTCTGCCGGTGCAGCAGCCACAGGCCGATCGCCACGAACAGCGCATGCACCCACCAGGTGCCGAGTTCCGGCGGCAGCCGGCCCTTCTCGATCCACACCTGCGCCGCCGACATGAGGTTCGAATAGACGAAGTAGAGCAGGATCGCGATCGCGACCCGTGCGTAACGACCTTCGCGCGGGCGCAGCGCCGAGAGCGGCACGGCGATGAGCGCGAGCACCAGCACCATCAACGGCATCGAGATGCGGCGCTGCAGTTCGGCGACGTCCGAGAGTTCGGAGGAACGGAGCAGGTCCATCGTGCGCCGCCGCTCGGGCACGAGCCGGCCGCCGCCCGCTTCCGGCACCACGATCGGTATGCCGTGCTCGACGAAGCGGATGCGGCGGAAGTTGGGCTGCCCCGGCACACCTTCGATGCGTTCGCCGTCATGCAGCACGACCATCTGCGCGCGTCCGCCCTGCAGGACGCGCTGTTCCGCCCAGGCCGCGGTCGCGATTTCGACGCGATCATCCGCAAGCCGCTGCATGAAGACGTTGACGAGCCGGCCGTCCGGACCGAGCGACTCCGCGTAAAACACCGCTTTGCCGTCGGCGTAGGTGCGGAACGTGCCGGGCTGGAGCATGCCGAATTCGGCGTCGCGCATGCCGCGACCGCGCAACTCCTCGGCGCCGTCGCGCGCGGCGGGCCCGATCACGAATGCGAGCCAGCCGAGCGCGATCGCGAGCGGCAAGGCGAGCGTATACACCGCGAGGTACAGGCGCTCGGGGCCCAGGCCGCAGGCCCGCACGGCGGCCATCTCGCTCTCGTGATACAGCCGGCCGAGCGCCAGCATCACCGCGAGCAGCGTCGCGATCGGCACGAGCACCATCAGGTTTTCGAGGGTCGTGAGGCCGATCAGCGCGAACACGATGTCGTGCGGAAAGCCGCGCTCGGCGGCGACGCCCAGGATGCGCGCGAGCTGGTAGCTCACCAGGATCGCCAGCAGGACCGCGGTCACCGCCGCGAGCGTGACCGCGACCTCGCGCAGAACATAGCGGTCAATCGTGGCAAACAAGGCCGATTTTGCCCGGAACCCGGCGCGCGGATCCGTCCTTTTGGATTAAACTGGCGCGGACACGGTAAACCAGCGCGAGAGCGCACTCAACGGGCATGCCCGTCGGCGGACGCGCACTCAGGGGATAGAGGACCATGCAGTTCCACGCCACCGGCGCAGCCGCTGCTCGCCAGAAAACGGCCTGCGCCATCGTCGGCATCCACGAAAACGGTGCCATGACCAGCGCCGCGCGCGAACTCGATCGCGTGAGCGGCGGCGCGATTGCGCGGCTGTTGCGCCGGGGCGATTTCGCCGGCAAGACCGGTGAAGTCCTGCCACTCGTCGCGCCGCGACGCGGACCCGCCGAGCGGCTGCTGCTGATCGGCCTTGGGGTCCGTTCGGGTTTCGGCCGCCGGGCCTATCGCCGTGCGGTCGCCGCCGCGACCCATTGGGTTGCGAAGAGCGGCACGACCGACGCGGTGTCGTATCTCGCCTCCGACGCCGTACCCGGGCTCGATCCCTACTACGCTGCGCGCCAAGCGGTCGAGAGCGTGGCCTCGACACTGTATCGCGTGAACGACCTCAAATCCGGCCGCAAGCCCCCGCGCGCGAAGCTCAGCCGCTTCGGCGTCGCGTTGCCTGCGGCCGATCTCGCCGCCGGCAAGCGCGGCATCCAGGACGGGCGCGGCATCGCCGAGGGCATGGCGCTGATGCGCGACCTCGCGAACCTGCCGGCGAACGTCTGCACGCCGACTTATCTCGCGGGCGCCGCTCGCCGACTCGCCTGCGAGCACCAGAGCGTGCGCGTGCGCGTGCTCGATGTGCGCGAGATCCGCCGCCTGAAGATGGGCTCGTTCCTGTCCGTGACGCGGGGCTCCGACGAGCCGCCGCGGCTGATCGTGCTCGAATACCGCGGCGGCCCCGCCAGGGAAGCGCCGGTCGCGCTGGTCGGCAAGGGCATCACTTTCGACACCGGCGGCATTTCGCTGAAGCAGCCGCCGGGCATGGACGAGATGAAGTTCGACATGTCGGGTGCCGCTTCGGTTTTCGGCACGATCAAGTCGCTCGCGACAATCGGCGCGAAAATGAACGTGGTCGGCATCGTGCCGACCTGCGAGAACATGCCGAGCGGCCGCGCGACCAAGCCCGGCGACGTGGTCACCTCGATGTCCGGCAAGACCATCGAGGTGCTCAACACGGATGCCGAGGGCCGCCTGATCCTCTGCGACGGCATCACCTTCGCGCGCCGCTTCAAGCCCGCCGCGGTCGTCGACATCGCCACGCTGACCGGTGCCTGCGTCGTTGCGCTCGGCGCGCACTACTGCGGACTGTTCTCGCCGGACGAGAAGCTCGCCGAGGCGATCGCAGCC
Organism: Gammaproteobacteria bacterium; assembly: GCA_031396515.1. Classification (GTDB taxonomy): domain Bacteria; phylum Pseudomonadota; class Gammaproteobacteria; order Steroidobacterales; family Steroidobacteraceae; genus SCUD01. The sequence continues at coordinate 5,155 of JANNKZ010000244.1, read as the reverse complement.
GCCGGCGAGCGCGCCGACGACCGCGCCTGGCGCATGCCGGTCACGGAGGAATACTCCGAGCTCCTGAAGAGCAACTTCGCCGACATCGCAAACGTCGCCGGCCGCGAGGCGGGCGCGATCACGGCCGCCTGCTTCCTCTGGAAATTCACCGAGGGCCTGCGCTGGGCGCACCTCGACATCGCCGGCACCGCCTACCTGAGCGGCAACCACAAGGGCAGCACCGGGCGCCCGGTGCCGCTGCTCGTCGACTGGCTGCTGCACGGGCGCTGACATGCCCTCGCCGCGCGTGGACTTCTACGTGCTCCCGAGCCAGGAATCCTCCGCGCGCCTGCGATTCGCCTGCCGTCTCGTGGAAAAGGCCTGGCACAGGCGCCACCGCGTGCGCGTGCAGTGCGAACCTGGCGGCGAACTCGAGGCGCTCGACGACCTCCTGTGGACTTGGTCCGACCGCAGCTTCCTGCCGCATCACCGTCTCGGCAGCGAGGAGGCGGCGCCGGCAGGCGCGGCGGCGCCGGTCGTGCTGGCCGACACCGCGGAGTCGGACGCCGCCGACGGCGACCTGGTCGTGAATCTCGGCGGTGCGCTGCCGCCCGGTTTCGAACGCTTTACGCGCATTGCGGAAGTCATCGACGCCGACGAACGTCGTCGTCGGCTCGGGCGCGAGCGTTTCAAGCAATACCGCGAGCGTGGTATCGAGCCCACGACGCACGACATGCAGGACGAGCCATGAGCCGCGACGGCGCGAGGGAACTGCCGATCCTGACGGACGTCGTCGAATTCCATGCGACCGGCAGCTACCCACGGCCCGAGCCGCTGCCGGCATCCGAGGAAGCGGCGTTCGAAGCGGGCGTCCTGTCGCCAGAAGATATCGCCGCACTGCAGGCGACGCTCGTCAGCCGCATGACCGACCTCACCGACGAACTCCTGCACGCGGCCTCGCGCGACATCGAGGCCGTCCTGTTCGAACGCGTCGTCGACCGGCTGCGCGCAGCCCTGCCCGAGCTGGTCGCGGCGGCTCTGCGCGAGCAGCTGTCGCCCGGCGACGACTGACCCCTTCCGGCGGCATGGACAAGACCTACTCGCCCGGCGAGATCGAGGACCGCGTTTACCGGCTCTGGGAAACGAGCGGCGCGTTCGCGCCCGCGGGCGGCGGCCCGCCCTACTGCATCGTCATCCCGCCGCCGAATGTCACCGGCACGCTGCACATGGGCCACGCATTCCAGGACACGATCATGGATGCGCTGACGCGCTTCCATCGCATGGCCGGCGACCGAACGCTCTGGCAGCCGGGCACCGACCACGCGGGCATCGCGACGCAGATGGTGGTCGAGCGGCAGCTGAACGGCGAAGGGCTCACCCGCCATGACCTCGGGCGTGAGCGCTTCACCGAGCGCGTTTGGCAATGGAAGGAGCAGTCCGGCGGCACAATCGCGCGCCAGATGCGCCGGCTCGGCGCCTCGGTGGACTGGAGCCGCGACCGCTTCACGATGGACCCCGCCATGTCGCAGGCCGTGCAGGCGGCGTTCATTCGCCTGCACGAACAGGGCCTGATCTACCGCGGCAAGCGGCTCGTCAACTGGGACCCGGTGCTGAAGACAGCGCTCTCGGACCTCGAGGTGCAGTCGGAGGAGACCGCGGGCCACCTCTGGCACATCCGATATCCGTTCGTCGACGGCCGCGGCCACGTGACGGTCGCGACCACGCGGCCCGAGACGCTGCTCGGCGACGTCGCCGTGGCTTTCCACCCGGAAGACGAACGTTACGCGGGCTTTGCGGGCCGCAGGCTCCAGCTGCCGCTCGCGGAGCGCGAGATTCCGCTGCTCGCCGACGAATTCGTCGATCGCGCCTTCGGTTCCGGCTGCGTCAAGCTGACGCCCGCGCACGACTTCAATGATTACGAAGTCGGCCAGCGCCACGGACTGCCGCTGATCAACGTGCTGACCGCGGACGCCCGGATCGGCGACGCGGCGCCCGCGCGCTATCACGGGCTCGACCGATTCGAGGCGCGTAAGCGCATCGTCGCGGAACTGGAGGCCGCGGGGCTGCTCGACAAGGTCGAGCCGCATCGCCACACGGTGCCGAAGGGCGACCGCAGCGGCGCGGTGCTCGAGCCCTGGCTCACCGACCAGTGGTACGTACGGATCGCGCCGCTCGCGGAGCCCGCGCTTCGCGCCGTGCAGGACGGCCGCATCCGATTCGTGCCGTCGAACTGGGACAAGACCTATTTCGAATGGATGCGCAACATCAAGGACTGGTGCATCAGCCGCCAGCTCTGGTGGGGCCATCGCATCCCCGCCTGGTACGGTCCGGACGGCACGGTCTACGTCGGGCGCAACGAAGCCGACGTGCGCGCGCGCCACGGCCTCGCGGCGTCGTTGCCGCTGGTGCAGGACGAGGACGTCCTCGACACCTGGTTCTCCTCGGGGCTGTGGCCGTTCTCGACGCTCGGCTGGCCGGAGCGGACGCCGGAGCTCGACACCTTCTATCCGACCTCGGTGCTGGTGACGGGCTTCGACATCATTTTCTTCTGGGTCGCGCGCATGATCATGATGGGCCTGCACTTCACCGGCGAGGTGCCGTTCCGCGAGGTCTACGTGCACGGACTGATCCGCGACCACGAAGGCCAGAAGATGTCGAAGTCTAAAGGCAACGTCATCGATCCGCTCGACATCGTGGACGGCATCGGACTCGAGGAACTGGTCGCGAAGCGCGTGACCGGGCTGATGCAGCCCAAGCTTGCACCCGCGATCGAGCGGGCGACGCGCAAGCAGTACCCGAAAGGCGTCGCGGCGCACGGCACGGACGCGCTCCGCTTCACCTTTGCCTCGCTCGCGACGCAGTCGCGCGACCTCAGCTTCGACCTCGGCCGGGTCGAGGGTTACCGCAACTTCTGCAACAAGCTCTGGAACGCCGCGCGCTTCGTCATGATGACGACCGAGGCCGATCCCGGACCGGGACCCGAGCAGCTGTCGCCTTATGACCGCTGGATCGGCTCGCGCCTCGACGCCACCGTCGCCGCCGCGCGAGCGGGATTCGCCGACTACCGCTTCGACCAGGCGGCGCAGGTGCTCTACGAGTTCACCTGGCATGACTTTTGCGACTGGTACCTCGAGTTCTCGAAGCCAGTGATGCAGTCAGCGGACGCCGCCGCCGCCGAGCGCCGCGGCACGCGCCGCACGCTGATCGAGACACTGGAAACGTTGCTGCGGCTGCTGCATCCGTTGATGCCTTTCATCACCGAAGAGATCTGGCAGCGGGTCGGCCCGCGCGCGGGACGCACCGGCGCCTCGATCATGCGCGAGCCCTACCCCATCGCCCTGCCGGGCGCCGCTGCGCCCGAGGTCGAATCCGAGGTGCGCTGGGTCATGGACTTCATCCTGGGCGTGCGGCGCGTCCGCGGCGAACTCGACATCGCGCCGTCCGTGCCGTTCGCACTGCGCCTGCAGAACGCCTCGCCCCAGGACCTCGAGCGTTACGCGCGGAACGAAGGCGCGCTGAAGCGCCTCGCCGGCGTCGCAAGCGCGAGCCCGCTCGCGCCGGGCGAGGCGGCGCCGCAGTCGGCCGCCGCGCTCCTCGGCGAGCTCCGTATCCTCGTGCCGATGGCCGGGCTGATCGACGTCGGGGCGGAACTCGCCCGGCTCGAGAAGCGCCGCGGCAAACTCGAGCAGGAACTCGCGAAAGCCGGCGCCAAGCTCGGCAACGACAGTTTCGTCCGCAATGCGCCCGCGGAGGTCGTCGCCCAGGAGCGCGAGCGGGTACTTGAGTTCAAGCGTGAACTGGCGCAACTTGCCGAGCAACACGAGCGGGTAGCCTCGCTGCGATGAAAGCCATGCCGGAATCGCCGGACGTCGAACGCGGACAGCTGCTGTCCGCGCTCGCCTCGCTGAACCAGGTCGTGCTCGGCAAGGATCGCGAGGTGCGCCTCGCGCTCTGCTGCCTGCTCGCGCGCGGGCACCTGCTGATCGAAGACATCCCGGGCGTCGGCAAGACCACGCTCGCGCATGCGTTGTCGCGCGTGCTTGGCCTCTCCTACCAGCGCATCCAGTTCACCAGCGACCTGCTGCCCGCGGACGTGATCGGCATCTCGGTCTACGACCGCGCCAGCGGCCGCTTCGTGTTCCATCGCGGGCCGGTGTTCGCCCAGCTCGTGATGGCGGATGAGGTCAACCGCGCGACACCGAAGGCGCAGAGCGCGTTGCTCGAGGCTATGGAAGAGCGCCAGGTCACGGTAGACGGCGAGTCGCACGCGCTGCCCGAACCCTTCTTCATCGTCGCGACCCAGAACCCGTCGTTCCAGGTCGGCACCTTCCCGCTGCCGGAGTCGCAGATCGACCGCTTCCTGATGCGCATCGAGCTCGGCTATCCGGCGCCGGGGCACGAGCGCCAGCTGCTGCGCGGGCGCGACCGCCGCGACCTGCTCGCCGACCTGCCGGCGGTCATGGATCCCGCCTCAATCCCGGCGCTGCAGAGGCGGGTCGTCCAGGTGCACGCGAGCGATGCGCTGGTCGACTATGTCCAGGCGATTGCGCGCGCCTCGCGCGACGGATCGCAGCACCAGGCGGGCCTCTCGCCGCGCGCGGTGATTTCCCTGCTGCGGGCCGCGCAGGCCTGGGCTTTCCTGCACGGGCACGCGGGCGTGCTGCCGGACGATCTACAAGCGGTGCTGCCCGCGGTCGTCGGGCATCGGCTGCGGCCACGCGACGCCGCCGACCGCCGTTCGCCGAACGAGATCGCCGCTGCGCTCCTGAAATCGGTGCCGATACCCTGACCGGCATCGCGATGCGCGTGACGGGAATCGCGAGGCGTTGGGCGCGGAACTGGATCCGCCGGCGCCAGGGTCCCGATCGCGGATCCGTGACGCTGCGGCGCGGACGCATCTACATCCTGCCGACCGGCCTCGGCATCGCCTTCGGCGTGATGCTGTTGGCGATGCTGCTCGGTTCGCTGAACTACGCGAACAATCTTGGCTTGGGGCTGACTTTCCTGCTGGCCGCGCTCGGGCTGGTCGCGATGCAGGCCTGCCACCGCAATCTCGAGGCGCTGGTCGCACGCGAAGCCGGCAGCGAGCCACCATTCGCCGGACAAGACGCGGTGTTCCGGCTGGCGCTCGCGAATCCCAGCAGCGCCGGCCGTCGCGATCTCGAAGCGGGCGGCG
>JANNKZ010000433.1:0-2928 GCA_031396515.1 Gammaproteobacteria bacterium | reverse complement strand
ACGACGCCCTTCCGCTCTGATGCGGTCGAGTGGATGGTGAGCCCGAGCATCACCGCCTTGGTCTCGGCGGCGCCGAACACCAGGACGAACAACGCAGTCGTGATGACGGGCGTCAGCACGCTCTGCAGCAGCGTGCGCAGGAAGCGCGCCATCTCGAAGCGGTAGATCGCCCAGACCCCGTGGCGGTTGAACGACCACGCGCTCACGGACGCGCTCCCCGGCTGACGAGGCTCACGAAGACCTCCTCGAGCGAGCTCTCGCGCGTATTCAGGTCGCGGTAGTTGATGCCGAGCTGCTCGAGGCGGCGCAGCAGCGGCGCGACGCCGGTCTGCTCGATCGCGGCATCGAACGTGAACTGCAGCTCGTGCCCGTCGGCGACCAGCGCGAGCGGCCACTCGCCAAGCTCGGCGGGAATCGTCGTGAGCGGCTCCTGCAGCGTCAGCGTGAGCTGGCGCTTCCCGAGTTTCTTCATCAGCCGCGTCTTCTCCTCGACCACGACCAGCTTGCCGTGGTTGATGACGCCGATGCGGTCCGCCATCTCCTCGGCCTCGTCGATGTAATGCGTCGTCAGGATGATGGTGACGCCCGAGTCCCGCATGCGCCGCACGAGCGCCCACATGTCGCGGCGGAGCTCGACGTCCACGCCAGCGGTGGGCTCGTCGAGGAACAGCACGCGCGGCTCGTGCGCGAGCGCCTTCGCGATCATGACCCGGCGCTTCATGCCGCCCGACAGCGTCATCAGGATGTCGTCGCGCCGGTCCCACAACGACAAGTCGCGCAGCACGCGCTCGACGTGCGCCGGATCCGGCGGCCGGCCAAACAAGCCGCGGCTGAAGGTCGCAGCGGCCCGCACCGTCTCGAACGCCTCGATCGCGAGCTCCTGCGGCACCAGCCCGATCTGCGAACGGGCGGCGCGGTAGTCGCGCACGATGTCGTAACCGTTGACGCTGACGCTGCCGGAAGTCTTGCGCACGATGCCGCAGACAATGCTGATCAGCGTGGTCTTGCCGGCGCCGTTCGGGCCGAGCAGCGCGAAGATTTCGCCCGGCCGGATGTCGAGCGACACGTCCTTGAGCGCGTGCTGACCGCTCGCGTAGGTCTTGGTGAGGTTCTGGATCGAGATGACGCCCGTCATCGGCGCATTCTACAGGCTGGATTCAGCCGAGCTCGGCCAACCGGCGCTCGAGGTAGCGCCGCGCGGGTTCCTGTTCGGTCAGCTCGAGCGCGCGCCGGTAGGATTTGCGCGCGTCGCCGGCGCGGCCGAGGCGCCGGCAGAGGTCTGCGTGGGCGGCATGCGCCGGCTGGTAGTCCAGGAGTTCGCCGCGCGCCAGGATCGCGTCGATCAGAGCGAGCCCGGCGGCCGGACCGTCGCGCATCGCGATTGCGGCGGCGCGGTTGAGCTCGATCACGGGCGAAGGCTCGATGCCGAGCAGCAAGTCATAGGTGGCCGCAATGCGCGCCCAGTCTGTGTCCGCCGCGGTCGCGGCCTGTGCATGGGCGGCAGCGATCGCCGCCTGCAGCGTGTAGGGGCCGAATCGCCGCGATGCGAGCGCGCCCTGCATGAGCGCAAGGCCCTCGCCGATCTGCGCGCGGTTCCACAGCGAACGGTCCTGGTCGTCGAGCAGCACGATGTCGCCGGTGCCAGTCGTGCGCGCGGCGCGGCGGGAATCCTGCAGCAGCATCAGCGCGAGCAGGCCCGCCGCCTCCGGTTCCGGCAGCAATTCGAGCAGCAGCCGCCCGAGCCGGATCGCTTCCGACGACAGGTCGGCGCGCGTCAGCGATTCGCCCGCCGAGGCGGCATACCCCTCGTTGAATACCAGGTAGATCACGCGCAACACCGCGTCGAGCCGCCCGGGCAACTCGGCGGGGCCCGGCACCTCGTACGGAATGCGCGCGTCGCGGATCTTGTTCTTGGCGCGCACGATGCGCTGCGCGAGCGTTGCCGGAGATACGAGGAAAGCGGCGGCGATCTGCTCGGTGGTGAGTCCGCAGACTTCCCGTAGCGTCATCGCCACCTGCGCGTCGCCGGCGAGCGCCGGGTGGCAGCAGGTGAAGATCAGCCGCAGCCGGTCGTCGCCGACCGCGTCGTCGGCTGCCGCGGCGGGATCCGTGGACTCGTCCGTGAGCGCCTCGGCGGCGTCGCCGAGCGATTCGAAGCGTCGGCCGCGACGCATCGCGTCGATCGCCTTGAAGCGGCCGGCAGAAACCAGCCAGGCCCGCGGATTCGCGGGAACGCCCTCGCGCGGCCATTGCTGGACCGCCGCGGCGAAAGCCTCGTGCATCGCCTCTTCGGCCCGGTCGAAGTCACCGAGCAAGCGGATCAGGGTCGCGAGCACGCGCCGGGATTCCTCGCGATAGATCCGCTCGATCGCCTCGTTCAGGCAATGGGCTCCAGCGCGCGAACCTCGACCACACCGCCGTGCGGCAGCGTCGGGATCCGCTCCGCGAGCGAGAGCGCCTCGTCGAGATCGCGGCACTCGAGCAGGTGATACCCGCCGAACTGCTCCTTGGTCTCGGCGAACGGCCCGTCGACAACCTGGCGGGCGCCGTTCTTCTGCCGGATTGTCTGTGCGCGCGAAGACGGTTCGAGCTTCGCGCTCGCGACGTGCTTGCCGAGCCGCTCCATCTCGCCGACCCACGCGCCGTAGTCACGCATGATCGCGTCGCGGCTTGCCGCCGGCAGGGCCGCCCAGCGGCTCTCGTCGATGCAGCACATCAACATGACCTGCATGTCAGAGCTCGACGAGGGGCTTGAAGCCGCCCCAGAACATGCGCTTGCCGTCAAATGGCATGTTCTTCGGGTCCATGTATTTCTTCCACTTGGGATCCGTCATGAACAGTTGCATGACTTTCTTGTTGATGCGGTTGCGGTCGCCGCGCGAGCGATAGACGATGAACGAGAACACGACGATTTCGCCGCGCTTCAGC
>JANNKZ010000383.1:0-1829 GCA_031396515.1 Gammaproteobacteria bacterium | reverse complement strand
CCAGGAGTTCAACCAGTACTTTTCGACCCGCTTCAGCGATGAGGAATACGACACCATCGGCGGCGTCGTGATGCAGCAGTTCGGCCGGCTGCCGAGGCGCGGCGAGGCGGTGACGCTCGACGGCCTCGAATTCAAGGTGTTACGCGCCGACCGCCGGCGCATTGACCAGCTGCGCGTGACGACGGCGGAGCCTCTGCCCGCGCGTCCCGGCGAAGCGCGCGGGGTCTGAGTGACGGCGATCGAGCGGCTGCTTCCCGCCCTCGCGCGCTGGCGCTTGCTGATTGCCGCGGCGGCGGGCGCGGCGACCTCCTTTGCCTTCGCGCCGTATGGTCTTTTCCCACTCGCGATCGCGGGACCGGCGATCCTGTTCCTGCTTTGGGAAGGTGCAACGCCGCGCCAGGCCGCGCGCGCCGGCTTCCTGTTCGGCGTGGCGCTGTTCGGCGCCGGCACCTGGTGGATCTTCACGGCGGTCTACGAGTTCGGCCAGACGCCGCTCTGGCTCGCGATCTTCATCATGGTCGTGGTGCTCGCGATCAAGGGCTCGTATTACCTGCTGCTCGGCTGGCTGGTTGCGCGCGCCTCGCGGTTGCGGCGCGCGCTGCGGCTGCTCGTGCTGCTGCCGGGGGCGTGGCTCGTGATGGAATGGGTGCGCGGCTGGATGTTCACGGGATTCCCGTGGCTGCAGCTCGGCTACGCCCACAGCGACAACTGGCTGATCGGACTTGCGCCGGTCGGCGGCATTCATCTCATTACGCTGCTGACGGCGGTGCTCGCCGGCGCGCTCGTGCTACTGCTGCTCGGATCGGCGCGTGAGCGCATGGCGGCGGTCGTCGCTGCCGTTGCAATCTGGGGCGCCGCGTTCGCGGCACGCGAGGGCAACTGGACCGCGCCGGCGGGAGAGGCGATGCCGATCGCGCTCGTACAGGGCGCGATCCCGCAGGACGACAAGTGGCTGGTCGAGCACCGCACGACCACGCTCGAGCGCTATCACGCGCTCAATCGCGAGGCGCTCGGCGCCCGCATCATCGTCTGGCCCGAGTCCGCCATCCCGGTGCTCGCGCACGAAGCGGAGCCCTTCCTCGACCTGATCCGCCGCGAGGGACGCGCGGCGGGCAGCGACGTCATGGTCGGGCTCTTGAGTTTCGACTTCGAGACCAGCGAGATCCGGAACGGTCTCTATTCGATGAGCGCCGACGGCGATGGCTGGTACTTCAAGCGGCGGCTGGTGCCGTTTGGCGAGTTCTTCCCCGTGCCGGCTTTCGTGCGCAAGTGGATGCGGCTCATGAGCCTGCCGTACTACGACATGACGCCGGGCGCCGACCACCAGGCGCCGCTGTCCGCCGGCGGCCAGAAGCTGATCGCGACGATCTGCTACGAGGACGCCTACGGCGGGGACCAGCTCGACGCGCTCGCGACCGCGACGCTCCTCGTCAATGCCACGAACAACGCCTGGTTCGGCGATTCCGCAGCACCGCACCAGCAACTGCAGATGGCGCGCTTCCGCGCGCGCGAGGCGGGGCGCTGGCTGATGCGCTCGACCAGCAACGGCATCACCGCCGTGATCGCGCCCGACGGCACGATCGTCGCCCGCGCGCCGCAGTTCGTCCCCGTCGTCCTGAAATCCACCGTCCAGCCCCGCACCGGCCTCACGCCCTACGCCCGCGTCGGCAACTTGCCGGTACTCGCGGCCGCGTTCCTCATGATCGCGTTCTCGCTCATCGCAATTCGAAAAAGGGGTCAGACCCCTTTTTAATGGTTCTTCGCCGATCTCCGGGGTAGATGGGGCGGGCACACGACCACCACTGCTAACTTGGTGTTACCAAGCATCA
>JANNKZ010000333.1:0-9379 GCA_031396515.1 Gammaproteobacteria bacterium | reverse complement strand
GAACGCAAAGTGACGCTGAAGTCGGGCGGCTACCTGATGTTCGACCAGACCGAGGCGATGACGACCATCGACGTGAACACCGGCGCCTATGTCGGCCATCGCGATCTCGAGGACACGATCTACCGCACCAATCTCGAGGCGGCGGTCGCGATCGCGCGGCAGTTGCGGCTGCGGAACCTGGGCGGCATCGTGATCGCGGACTTCATCGACATGACGGAGCCGGCCCACCGTGAGGGCGTGCTGCAAGCGCTCGGGCAGGCGCTCGCCGCCGACCACGTGCGGACGCAGATTTCGGGCGTTTCCGCGCTCGGACTGGTCGAAATGACGCGCAAGCGGACCCGCGAAAGCCTGGAACGCCAGCTCTGCCGCCCTTGTCCAAACTGCGATTCCCGCGGGTTCGTCCGGACGGCCGAGACGATCGCTTACCAGATCTTCCGGGAAGTGCTGCGGCGGGCGGGGCAATTCGACTTTCGCGAACTGGTCCTGCTGGCGCACCAGGACGTCATCGAACTGCTGCTCGACGAGGAATCCGCGGCGGTCGCGGACCTGGCCAGGGCGACCGGCAAGCCGATCCGCCTGCAGGCGGAGGCGCAGTTCGCGGAGGAGCAGTTCGACGTGGTGCTGGTATGACTCCCATCACGCGATGGCTGAAGAAACTCGGGCGCTGGGCGGCCGGGCTGGTCGCGCTCGCGGCGCTCCTGCTCGCCTTCGCGATCGGCGCATTCCGCCTCGCCATCGACTTGCTGCCGGGCTACCAGCAACGCGTGGTCGAGCGTGTGCGCGAGACGACCGGGCTCAAGCTCGAGTTTGAATCGGTGTACGCGCGCATCGGCCGCTACGGCCCGGAAGTGGTGTTCCGCGGCGCGCGCGTGCTGCCGGCTTCCGGCGACGGCGCGCTGGTCAGCGCGGAGTCGGGTCGCGTCAGCCTCTCGGTGCTGCGCACGATCTGGTACCGGCGCATCGAGGTCGGGCGCGTCGTGCTGGTCCGCCCGCGGCTGAACGTCGTGATCGACACCGACGGCAGCGTGCAGCTGGTCGGACAGACCGCGTTGCAGGCGCCCGAAGCGGAACGCCGGCCGATGACGCTCGAACGCGTTCCGCGCGGAATTTTCGCCGTGCGCGATGCGACTTTCGACGTGCTGGACCTGCGCGCGCGCCAGGGGCGCTTCGAACTGACCGGCGTCGACGTCGAGATGGAACGGCATGGCGACCGCATCGAACTCCGCGGGCAGGTGGATCTGCCCGAGCATCTCGGCTCTTCCATCGAGTTCGACGGCGACGCGGAAGGCGGGCTTGCAGATTTTGCGGCCGTCGCCTGGCGCCTGCGTGCGGATGGCTACGAACTCGACTTCGAGCAGTGGGCGGCCCTGCTGCCCGACAGCTTCGTCGTGCCGGCGGCGGGCTTCGGCGACCTGGGTTTCTCGTTGCGCGGCACCGGCCGCACGGTGACCGGGCTCCGGCTGCAGCCGCAGCTCGAAAACCTGCGCCTGCCCGGCGACTCCGGCGAGTACTCGCGCATCGTCGGCGACCTGCGCCTGCGGCGCGAGGGTGAAATCGTCACGCTGCAGGCGAATGCCTTCGAATTATCCCGTACCGGCGCGGCCTGGCGGCCGACCAGCATCGACGCGGTGCTGACGCGCAAGGACGGCCGCCTGGCGACGTTGTCCGCCCGCGCCGACTACCTGCGCATCGAGAACCTCGTGCCGTTTGCCTACCTGATGCCGGCAGGCGACTTGCGCGATCGCATCCTCGCGCTCAAGGCGCGCGGCGAACTCTTCGGCCTCGACATCGCGCTCGCGGATGCCGGCGTCAAGCGCCTGCCCGACTTCAGCGGGCGCGTGCGCTTCGCCGACCTCGGCTTCGAGCCGTTCCGGCGAGCGCCGGGCATCGCCGGCCTCGACGGGGCGATCGAGGGACGCGGCGCCGGCGGCGTGGTGCGCGTCGCGACGCGCGACGCGACGATGAACTGGCCGTTGCAATGGCGCGAGATCGTCACGCTGCCGAAGGCCGACGGCAGCGTCGAGTGGGAGCGGTTCGGCAACGGCGTGCGGTTCTTCGTCGACGACGGCCACATCGAAACGGGCCACGGCAGCGCGAGCGGGCGCGTGCGGGTCGTGTTGCGACCGGGCGAGCTGCCCTTGATGGTGCTCGATGCGGTCGCGAGGGATTTCGACGTGCGCCAGGCCGGGCGCTACCTGCCGATCGAAAAACTTTCGCCAAAAGCGCTCGCCTGGCTCGATGGCGCATTCCGGGCGGGCCGCGTGACCGAGGGACGCGTGTCGATCGTCGGTCCCGTGCGCGGCTTCCCGTACCGCGAGAAACAGGGCCAGTTCCGCGCTTCCGGTCACGCCGAGGACGTGGATCTTTTCTACGCGCCGGGTTGGCCGGAGATCAAGAAGATCGACGCGGACTTCCAGTTCGACGGTCCCGGCATGCAGGTGACCGCGACCGGCGGCACGCTCGGCGGCGTCGCGATCGAAAGATCCGAGGCGCACAGCGCGGATCTGCGCGACGCGATCCTCGCGGTGCGGGGCAATGCCGGCAGCGATGCCGGCCGCGCGATCCGCCTGCTGCAGTCGACGCCGCTCGCGCCGTCCTTCGGCGCCGCGTTCGCCGATCTCGCGGCCACGGGGCCGATGCAGGGCGAGATCGCGATGTACCTGCCGATCAAGGATTTCGAGAAGCGCGTCGTGACCGTGAAAGCGATGCTCGACGGCGTGACGCTCCGTCACAAGTCGCAGCCGTTCGAGGCGACCGCGATCAAGGGCGAGTTGTGGGTGCGCAATCGCGAGATTCACGCGACGTCGCTCACGGGCCGGCTGTTCGGCGGCCCGCTGCAGGTCTCGATCGCGACCGCGGTGCACGCGAACGGCAACCTGAACACGACGGTGGCCGCCCAGGGCAGTCTCCAGGGCTCGGAACTGCGCCCGGTCGCGCGGCTGCCGGCCAATGCGGGCATTGCGGGGACGGCGGAATGGCGCGGGTTCCTTGCGGTCGAACGCGATGCCGACCGCGCGCAGCCGGCGCGCGGCAGCCTGCGGCTCAGCAGCGACCTGCGCGGGCTGGCGTCAAAATTGCCGGAGCCTTTCGCCAAGCCCGCCGACGCGGCGCGGCCCCTGATCCTCACTGCTTCCTTCGACGGCGTCGCCGGGCCGCGCATCCAGGCGCAGCTCGGCCGCGACATCCACGCCCTCGTGCAGTGGCGCAGCCGGCCGCAGGACGCGCCGGTCGAGCGCGGCATCGTCTCGTTCGGCGCGAATGCGCCGGGCGCGTTGCCAAAGAGCGGGGGACTCTGGATCGCCGGCCGGCTCGACTCAGTGAGCCTCACCGACCTGCTCGAACTGAAGTGGGACCAGCCGCGCGGGCGGCCGCTGTCGGACTGGGTGGCCGGCGCCGATCTCGCGATCCGCAGTTTCGAGGTGCTGGGTTATCGCTTCGCCGACGTCTCCGGTCGCCTGCGGCCCGGTAATCGCGCCTGGGAAGTGGACGTCACCGGTCCTGCGGCGATCGGCCATCTGGTCGTGCCGTACACGTTTCCGGGCGAGGTACCGATGCGGCTCGACCTCGATCGGCTGCATTTCGGCGAACGGGTCGCCGGCGAGGACGACGGCGAGGATCCCGATCCGCGCAAGCTGCCGGCGATCCGCGTGGACCTGCGCGACTTCGTGTTCGACAACCGCCGCTTCGGCCACGTGCAGGCGGAACTCGCGCGCGGCACCGCCGGCATGACGTTGAATCGCTTCACGATGACGCACGCGGCGTTCAAAGCAGAGGGCCGCGGCAGCTGGCTGGTGCGCGAGCAGCGCGCCGAGTGCCGATTCGAATTCGTCGTCGAGTCCGGTGACGTGCTCGAATTCATGGACGCGATGCAGCTCGGCACGCTGATCGCAGCGAAGCACGGGCGCGTTTCGGCGACGCTGCGTTGGCCCGGGCCGCCCGAAATCAGCGCGCTCGGGCGCCTGTCGGGGCGCATCGAGATGGCGGCCGAGAACGGCAGCCTGACCTCGGTCGAGCCGGGCGCCGGCCGCGTGTTCGGCCTCATGAGCCTCGCGCACCTGCCGCGCCGGCTCGCACTCGATTTCGGCGACCTGACCGGCGAAGGGCTCGCATTCGACACGCTGCGCGGCACGTTCCAGCTCACTGACGGCGAGGCCTTTACCGACAACCTGACGCTGCGCGGCTCCGCTGCCGAAATCGGCATCGCCGGCAGCACCAGCCTCAAGACGCGCACCTACAACCAGACCGCGGTCGTCACCGGACAGCTCGGCGCCTCGCTCGGCGTCGCCGGCGCTCTCGCCGGCGGCCCGGTGGTCGGCGCGGCGCTGCTGCTGTTTTCCCAGATCTTCAAGGAGCCGCTCAAGGGCGCCACCCGCGGTTACTATCGGATCACGGGTTCCTGGGACGATCCCCAGGTGAAGCGCATCGATGCCGGGGAAATGAAGGACAATCGCCAGGCCGGGCCTGCGTCCCCCGAGGCGCCCGCCACCGAACCGGAGACCGCAAGGCAGTAATGGCCCATCCCGTCGTCGCCGCCGTGCAGATGACTTCGGTCGCGGACGTCGCGGCGAATCTCGCCGCCGCCCGCCGCCTGCTCGCGCTCGCGAAAGAGGGCGGCGCCTGCCTCGCCGTGCTGCCGGAGAATTTCTGCTTCATGGGCCGCAACGAAGCCGAGCGCCGCGCCATCGTCGAGCGCGACGGCGACGGCCCCGTTCAGCAGGCAGTCGCGGCCATGGCGCGCGAATACGGGCTCTGGATCGTGGCCGGCACGCAGCCGATCGCGCTCGACGGTGATTCCCGTCCCGCGAATGCCTGCGTCGTCTACGACGCCGCAGGCAAGCGCGTCGCGCGTTACGACAAGATCCACCTGTTCGATGTCGACCTGCCGGGCGGCCGCGAAGGCTATCGCGAATCGGCGAATGCCGCGCCGGGTGCGAAGCCGGTCACGGTGGACACGCCGGCCGGAAGAATCGGATTGACCGTGTGCTACGATTTACGCTTCCCCGAGCTGTTTCGCCGCCTGGTCTCTGAAGGAGCCGACATCTTCAGCGTCCCCTCTGCATTCACCGGCCCGACCGGTCGCGCCCATTGGGAAGTCCTGCTGCGGGCCCGCGCGACCGAAAACCTGTCTTTCGTCATTGCCGCCGCCCAGAGCGGCCTGCACGACAGCGACCGCGAGACCTATGGCGACAGCCTGATCGTAGATTACTGGGGCCGCGTGCTCGCGCGCCGGCCGCGCGGCAGCGGCGTCGTGCTGGCGACACTCGATCGTGACGGCCAGCAGGCGACCCGCGTGAGTTTTCCCGCGCTCGGCCACCGGGTTATAGGAATCTCGGGATGAATCCCGCATGGGCGCGACCGTGTGCGAAATTTGTCCCGGGCAAGGCGCGAGGAGCGATGTGTATCAGGTGATACATGAGCGACGAGCAACGCCGCCCGGGACGAATTTCGCCCGGTCCCTGCGGGTGACGCGCGTGCCTTGGTGGGACGTCGTTGCTTGCCTCGCCCATGGTCCCTGCCATAGGGCTTCGGCTCGCGCCTTGTCCCGCCAAGGCGCGCGCGTAACGCGCTCCATGCGGGACTCATCCCGAGATTCCTTATGAGCGCGAACGCCCTCCAGCTCGCCCGTGAACGCATCCTTGCACCATCGGGCCTCGACGAGGGACGTCTCGAACAGGCCCTCAGTTCGCTGCTCGGCGCCACCGTGGATGCCGGCGATCTCTATTTCCAGCTCGCTCGCGAAGAGCACTGGGCGCTCGAAGACGGCATCGTCAAGGAAGGCAGTCACGGCATCGAGCAGGGCGTCGGCGTCCGCGCGATGGCGGGCGAGCGCACGGGTTTCGCCTATTCCGACGAGGTCGTGCCGGCTGCGCTGCTCGAGGCGGCGCGCGCCGCGCGCGCGATTGCGCGCGAGGGCGGCAAGGGCGAGATGCAGGCGTGGCACGCGAGCGCGGGGCACCAGCTCTACCTGCCCGAGGATCCGATCGCTTCGCTCGCCGACGCCGACAAGGTGGCGCTCCTGACGGAACTCGATCGCAGCGCGCGTTCGCTCGATCCGCGCGTGAAGCAGGTGGTCGCGACGCTTGCTGCCGTGCACGAGGTCGTGCTGATTGCCGCCAGCGACGGCACGCTCGCCGCCGACGTGCGGCCGCTCGTGCGCATGAACGTCTCGGTCATCATCGAGCAGGACGGCCGCCGCGAGCAGGGCTACGCCGGAACCGGCGGGCGCTATTCGCTGCAGGAATTCGTCGCCGATGGGCGGCCGATGCGCCTCGCGCGCGAAGCCGTGCGACAGGCAACCGTCAATCTCGAGGCGGTTGCGGCGCCTGCCGGCACCATGCCCGTCGTGCTCGGCCCGGGCTGGCCGGGCGTGCTGCTGCACGAAGCGATCGGTCACGGCCTCGAGGGCGACTTCAACCGCCGTGGCACCTCCGCCTTCTCCGGCCGCATCGGCGAGCGCGTCGCGTCGCCGCTCTGCACGGTCGTGGACGACGGCACGCTGCCGGGCCGGCGCGGCTCGCTCAACGTGGACGACGAGGGCACGCCGACCTCCTGCACGACGCTGATCGAGAACGGCGTGCTGAAGGGTTACCTCCAGGACAAGCTCAATGCCCGGCTGATGGGCATGAAGCCGACCGGCAACGGGCGGCGCGAATCGTTCGCGCACGCGACCCTGCCGCGCATGACGAACACCTACATGCTGCCGGGCCCGCACGATCCGCAGGAAATCATCCGCTCGGTAAAGCGCGGCCTCTACGCCGTGAACTTCGGCGGCGGCCAGGTGGACATCACCTCGGGCAAGTTCGTGTTCTCGGCGAGCGAGGCCTACCTGATCGAAGACGGGCGCATCACCACGCCGGTCAAGGGCGCGACCCTCGTCGGCAACGGGCCCGACGTGCTGACGCGCGTCAGCATGGTCGGCAACGACCTCAAGCTCGACGAGGGCATCGGCAGCTGCGGCAAGGACGGGCAGACGGTGCCGGTCGGCGTCGGTCAGCCGACGCTGCGCGTGGACGCGCTGACCGTCGGGGGCACGGCCTGAGGCTGCGATGCGCATCGCGCGAACCCTTTACGAGAGCCTGCCGTACGTCTACATCGTGATCGGCCTCGCCGCGACGGTGGCGTCATTCCTGTGGCGGGCGCCGACCTGGTCGGGCGTGATGGCC
The DNA here is from genome assembly GCA_031396515.1 of Gammaproteobacteria bacterium. Classification (GTDB taxonomy): domain Bacteria; phylum Pseudomonadota; class Gammaproteobacteria; order Steroidobacterales; family Steroidobacteraceae; genus SCUD01. The sequence goes on along the minus strand of JANNKZ010000333.1, from coordinate 2,216 downwards.
GGATTCGGCCTGGTGGCGATCGTGTCGGGGCTGGTGCTGGTGCTGCGGCGCCGAGACTACCGGATCCAGCGGCGCCGCTACGGCGTCGAACTCGACGACGAGGAATAACCGGCGGCGGTCCTCAGGCCGCGCCCGAAGCGCGCGCGCCATCCTGGCCTTCCGCATCCGGTTCCGCTCCGGATTCTTCCGGATCCACGCGTTCCGCCGGTTCCACGCGCTGTTCCAGCGCGCGGTGGCTGCCGGTGGCCTCGAGCGCGTGCTGGGCGCGGGCACGTGCCGAGCGCTCGTCGAGGTACATGATTTCATGCTTGCCGAGGACGATGACATCGCCGTCGTTCAGGTGATGCTTGCGCACGCGCTTGGACTTCACGTAGACGCCGTTCGTGCTGTTCAGGTCCTCGAGCACGCTGCCGTCCACCGACGTGACGATCTGGCAGTGATGCCGGCTGATGAACTTGCTGTCGATCTGCACGTCGTTGTCCACGGTGCGGCCGATGATCAGGCGGCCGAGGTGCAGCGGCCGCTCCTCGACGTGCTCGCCGTTGTGCGCGACGATCACGCGCGCGAGCACCTCTTCGGGGCCGACCGGCCGATGCGGTGCGGTCTGGTCCACGGCACGCATCCGGTTCGTGCGCGCGGAGAACTCGACCCACTGCAGCTCGTCGATTGCGGCCTTCAGTTCCGCGACGCCGACCTTCTCGTGCCCGTGCGCGTAGGCGCCCATCAGGGCGGTGTCGCAGATCGTGTTGATCAGGCGCGGCACGCCCCCGGTGTAGCGGAACACCACCGGGAAGGTTTCCTCGTCGAAGAGCTGCCGCCCGTGCGAACCCGCGACCTCGAGGCGATGCAGGACATAGGCCTGCGTGTCCTCCGCCGTCAGCGCGGTCAGGTGGAAGCGCAGGCGCACGCGTTGCACGAGCTGCACCAGCTCGTCGGAGTCGAGCTTCTCGTTCAGTTCCGGCTGCCCGCACAGGATGATGCGGAGCACCTTCTCCTTGGTCGTCTCGACCCCGGACAGCAGCCGGATCTCCTCGAGCACCCGGTTCGACAGGTTCTGCGCCTCGTCGACGATCAGCAGCACCTTGCGGCCGGCCGCGTACTGCTCGATCAGGAACTGGTTGAGCGTCGCCAGCAGTTCGGCTTTCCGCATCTTGAAGGGCGCGAAGCCGAACTGGACCAGCACGGCCTGGAGGAATTCGATCGGCGACACCTGCGTCTGCGCGACCTGCGCGACGACCACGTCCTTTTCGAGCTCGCGCAGGAAGGTCTCGATCAGCGTCGTCTTGCCCGAGCCGATCTCGCCGGTGATGACCACGAAGCCGTCGGTGAACCAGATCGTGGACTCCATGTACGCCTTGGCGCGCGCATGGTGCTTCGACAGGTACAGGAACGCGGGGTCCGGGCTGAGCCGGAACGGCAGTTCGGTCAGCTGAAAATGTTCGAGGTACATCGGGTTTACAAGGCTAGCACAGGGTCCCGGTGGACACGGTCTAACGGCCGAGGCTGCGACAGCCCCAGCCTACGGCGCAATGCATGCGCCGCACGGTCACGCCCGGCCCGCGTGGCGCACACCCGGGTCACATGCCCGAGTTTCCGGCCTGGCCGCGGCGCCTTGCCGTAGGCATGCAGGTGTACGCCGGGTAGGACGAGCGCGCGACGCGCGTCCGGCATCGTGCCGATCAGGTTGAACATGACCGCGTGGCCGTTGGCACGCGTCGAGCCGAGCGGCAGGCCCGCGACCGCGCGGACATGGTTCTCGAACTGGCTGGTTTCGGCGCCCTCGATGGTCCAGTGGCCGGAGTTGTGCACGCGCGGCGCCATCTCGTTCGCGACCAGCCGGCCGCGCAGCACGAAGTACTCGACACAGAGCACGCCAACGTAGCCGAGCGCCTGCATCAGGCGCCGATGATGCCGCTCCGCGGCGCGCTGCAGCGCGGCATTCCGGTAGGGTGCGCGCGTCTCGGTGAGGATGCCGTTTTCGTGGCGATTCTCGGCGAGCGGATAGAACGCGACCCGCCCGCGGCGGTCGCGCGCGCCGATCAGCGAGAGTTCGCGGGTGAAGGGCACGAACTGCTCGTAGACCAGCGGCCGGCCGGCCGCCGAGTGCCTGCCAGGCACGATCCGCATCGGCCGGCCCGCGGAGCACCACTTGCCCCTTGCCGTCGTAACCGAGGCGGCGTGTCTTCAGGATGCCGGGCAGTCCGAGTGCCGCGATG
>JANNKZ010000328.1:0-4460 GCA_031396515.1 Gammaproteobacteria bacterium | reverse complement strand
CTCTCCGTGATGACCGTCTGGCGCTCGTCGCTGACGGGAAGAAACGTGCCGAGCCGGACCTCGCCGCCGAAACCCTCGAACATGAGCTCGACGGTGTACTCGTGAATCGACGCCGGCAGGACCTCGTCGAGCGTTGGCCGTGTAGACCAGAGGTGCGCCCCCAACAGCAGCGCTGCCGCAGCCAGCAGCAGAATCGGCGCGCGATGAGGCTTGTGATCCATGGAAGCCTGGCATTTTCGCACCTGGCACCCGGAGAAATCATCGAAAAAGGTCAGTACCAGGCGGCAAGGAGAATCCCATGCCCATGAATGTGACGTGCCGCACGGTTGTCCGGCTCGGTTGAAATCGAATCCGCTGGAATCCCGTAATCCCCCGAGAGGGCGCTGATCGGATGCTAAAACCGGTACTGGCGATCATCGGGTCCATCATCGTTGTCTTCGCACTCTGGACGTGGCTGACGTTAACCTGGGCGTATACCGACGGCGAACGAGTCGCGGTTCACTACGAAGAGCACAAGTGGATTCCGTTCTCGTGTTTTGGCGAGACGGGGTATTTCGTCACGGATGTGCGGGTGGCGAAGTGATCGCGCGCTAGTGTTGCCGGGTCGTAGTTGCAGATCAATTCCACGGTTGATGGGCTATCGCATCACAACGGCTCCGTGCCCTCGGCGAGAATTGCCAGATACTCCTGGTAAGCGAATACGCGATTGCGCCGGCCGCCAGTCAGTTCGCGAACGATGCCGGATTCCACGAGTGTCTCGATGGCCTTGGCGGCCGTCGGGAACGAGACCCTTGCGCGCGCGGAGAGCTCCTGGATTGTCGCCACCGGCCGCGCGCGAAGCACGCCATACACCTGGGCCAGACTTCCTGTCCGCGAGTTTGCACGGGCGAGTTTCTCGCCGTCCTCGCGAAACAGGGCCAGCAGACGGTTCGCAGTATCCACTGCCGCGCCTGCGGTGACTGCAACCCCCTCCAGAAAGAAATCGAGCCACGCTTCCCAGTTGCCGTCGTCACGCACCGTGTCGAGCAAGCGGTAATACTCGTCACGATGCTGCTTGAAGTACAGACTGAGGTACAGGAGCGGTTGCCGCAGCACCCGTCGTTCATGCAGCAGCAGCGAAATCAACAGGCGACCGACACGGCCATTGCCATCGAGAAACGGGTGTATGGTTTCGAATTGCACATGAGCAAGCGCAGCCCTCACCAGCGCCGGCAATGGGTCCTCGCCATGGATAAACCGCTCCAGGTTGCCCATGCAGTCGGGCACGAGACCCGGCGGTGGCGGCACAAAATGGGCGTTTCCAGGTCGGGTGCCTCCGATCCAGTTCTGCGAGCGTCGGAAATCGCCGGGTTGTTGGTCTGAACCACGGCCGCGTGCCAGCAATTTGCCGTGCACTTCGCGCAGCAGCCGGCTCGAAAGTGGCAGTCCCTCTCCCATGCGCACGATGCCGTGCTCCAGTGCGGCCACATAATCAGAAACCTCCACGACGTCGTCGAATGGCGCGCCGGGTGCTTCGTCCAGTTCAAACAGGAGCAGGTCCGACAGCGACGATTGCGTGCCTTCGATCTGCGAGGACAACAGCGCCTCGCGGCGAACATAGGCGTATAGGAAAAGATCCGGATCCGGCAGCAGCAGCGCGACTCCATCCAATCGGCCGCAGGCCAGCAGTGCCAGTTCCAGTTTTTGCTGCCTGCTGCCCGTGAGATTGGGCGGTGGTTGTGGCGGCAGCGGGAGCGGCACGAATGCCCGCACGGTTTCACCCATCCTGGTGGTTACCTCAAAGCGGCCAGTAAGGCCTCGCTTCATCGGGCACGTCCTGCAGTCGCCGTCGCTTTAATAGCCTAGATCACTATTAAAGGTTAATCAATATTACTTTAATAATGACCCTCTATTTACATGTAACTTATTGATTTTATTCGCTTCGGAATCTACGTACCGTCCTGCCGGGGATGGCGCTCGCGGATGCCGCCGAGTTCTGCGACCGCGTGCGTGCCGCGATCGAATCGCACGACTGGCGCCTGGTGCATCCGCATCTGCGCGTGACGGTCAGTATCGGCGTCGCGCAGTGGGATGGGGTTGCCGACGAAACCAACTTGCTCGAGGCGGCGGATGCGCAGCTCTATCGCGCGAAGCGGGCCGGGAGGAATCGGGTCGCCTAGTTCATCGGGCGCTAACGCGCCACCTTTCCCGTCCGAATGCGAACCGACCCCCGGTTCCCGAACGTGCACAACAATTCAAGCTCGCCGCCTAACGATTGCACGTAGTCGCGCAGTGTCGAAAGCAGCAGATCGCCGCGCTGCTCGATGCGTGAAATTTCGTCCTGGCGCTTACCCAAAGACTTTGCAATCTGAACCTGGGTCACGGCCATGGCCTTGCGAAGCTCCCGAAGCGACAGCTCTTCCGCAATCAGTTCGCGCGAGCGGCGTGCAATCGCCTTGCGCTCACCCTCGGGCAGGCCGCCAACAACCCGACGCAAGTTCGTGCTCATCAGTTCTGGTCCTCCTTTTCCGTGGACAATCTCGTCAAGTGCGTATCGAACCGCGAATCTGCCTTCCGGATCAGCGCCCGATAAAAGCGCCCCTGACTCTTCCCGGACTTGCTCCCCGCGCAAAGCAGGATCGCGCGCCTCCGAGGGTCAAATGCGAAAGCGACACGCCAGGCTCGCCCATCGGCCATGAAACGCAACTCCTTCATGTTGGCGTAGCGCGAGCCGTTCAATGTATCGACACGCGGACGGCCCAATTGTGGCCCGAACTGTTTCAGCAATTCGGCGTTGGCGATCAGTTCGATGCGCACTGGTCGTTCAAGCGCCAAGACCTCGGTGACGAACTCGTCGGCAAACTCGACGATCCAGGTCATTCCAGAATATGCTCCTGACGACATATGCTGTCAAGTACATATCTCCTTCAGCGCCAAGCGGACGCGATTTGGAATGTAGCGCGAGAAATCAGGTCTGGTTACGAGGAATTTCTGTCCGATCTGCGGCGATTACACCCAAGGCCGCATGGCGGCGATCATCACGCCGAATCCTGCTTCGTCGCTAGCGTCGTACCGATGTCCCGTCAGTACTTCCAGTTCGTGATGATGATCGGGGAGTTCTGGCCATTGATCGACGGCGTTGCGCGGGCCGCGGCGACCCAGGAGTCGTAGTCCGCCTGCGCCGCTTCCCGGGTCGGATACTTGCCGCAGCCGGCTTTCGAACCCTTGAAGCCATGTTGCTTCACGAGATAGTCACGCCACGAAGCCTGCCATTCGGCATAGCCTGCGCCGCGACCGTCAACCGGCGGGTTGTAGAAACGGCGCAGGTCCGTATTCCATTCGGAGCGGCAGATGACATAGACGCCCGGCTTGCTCGCCGCTGTCGCCGGCTGCGCGGGTGCGGCTGCGGCGGGCTTGGTCGCGGCGATCGCGGGTGCCGGGCTCGCGGGCGCTGGTGCAGCCGGTTTGGCCGCAACGGGAGCAGGCGCGGCGGCAGGAGCCGCTGCCTGCGGCTTGGGAGTCGCAATCGGCGGCGCGGATGCGGGCGTCAGTCCCGAGCCGGACACCACGGAACCGCCTTCCGGAATCCAGTCGATCTCGACCATCGGCCACTTGGTCGCGTTCGGTGCGGAATTTTCCAGTGTCTTCCGATAGGCGGTTTCCGCCTCAGCGGCAGTGACAAACGTCCGGCATGCGATTTCCGGCGTGGTGTATCCGGCGTATTTCTTGTGAAGGTAGTGGAGGAAACCGGCCATGTCATCCGACGGACCGAGGACGAACAGCCGGGTGAAGTTGTTGACGCGCGGGTTCCCGGCAAGGCCGTAGCAGAAGCCGTACTTCTGGGCCGGCGCCTGGGCCATCGCCCCGGTGAACGCCGACTGCGAGAGCAACAGGATCGCCAGCGCCTGGCCGGCAGTGCGGATGATGCGGCTCATGGTCCCCTCCCGTTGAGCGCTGCAGCAACCAAAAAGGGGACAGACACCTTTTCTGCACTGCCAAAAAAGTGTCTGTCCCCTATTCCAGAGATTGCTACTAGGCCAAGGGCCGAGTCAATACGATCACAACTACGAGTAGGGTGAAAAAGGCCAGCCCGAACCAGAAATTCACGCTCCGCTCGAGAGAGTCATGACCTTGCCGCTCCTCAAGCCGCCTGAGGTGGTTCTCGATCCTCTGCTCCAAAGATCTCAAGTCCTGCCTGATCGCCAGCTCGCTGTCCATGTCGCCCTCCTTTGCATCCACGACCGCCCACGTTTTGTCGGACGGCATACTGATGCTGACGAGGGCATCATACATTTGGTTCCGGTAGTCGCGCACATAGTAACGCTTAACGTTATTAACGCGGAGCGTTATGATTGCATGTCGTTGATTACCATTGAGAGCCGTCACTTATGAGCAAGCATGATCCCGTGACGCCCGGGGAAATCCTGGCCGAGGAGTTTTTGAAGCCCATGCAGATCACTCAGTACCGGCTCGCCAAGGAG
>JANNKZ010000310.1:0-3016 GCA_031396515.1 Gammaproteobacteria bacterium | reverse complement strand
GTGCCGTGCTTCCGGGAGGCGATTCGCCTGGAGCCGCGCCTGCCTCTCGCGCACCGCAAGCTCGGCGAGGCGCTGGCCGCCCTCGGCCAGGGCCGAAACGCGGATGAGGCGTTCGAGGAGTACTTCGAGCAGGTTCCCGAGAAGGGCCAGGTCGCGATCGCGCTCGATCACCTGCGCTCGGGGCGCAAGCCCGAAGCGATCGAGACGCTGCGCGCTGCGCTGCGCGAGAGCCCGGACAACGTCGATGCCATGCGCTGCCTCTCGCAGATCTACGTGCAGGACAAAGAGCGGCTCGGCGATGCGGAGGCGCTGCTGCGCCGAGCGACCGAGCTGGCGCCCGCTTACACCGCCGTCTGGATGCTGCTCGGTGGCCTGCTGCACGATGCCGGCCGCAATCGCGAGGCGGTCGAGGTTTTCCAGCGTGCAACCGCTCTCGAGCCAAAGCTCACACCCGCCTGGACGGGCCTCGGCAATGCGCATGCGTACGCCGGCGAAGTCGAGAAGGCCCGCGATGCCTACCAACGCGCGGTCGAGCTGGATCCCGGCGCGCCCGGCGCACAGATGGGACTCGGTCACGTGCTCAAGACTCTGGGCGACCAGTCCGGATCGTTGGTCGCCTATCGCGCGGCGATCGCCGCAAAGCCGGGCTTCGGCGAGGTCTACTGGAGCATGGCCAACCACAAAGTGTTCCGCTTCGAGGACGCCGAAGTCGACGCGATGGAAGACCAGCTCAAGCGCGACGACCTCACGGACAGCGCCGACATCCACTTGCGCTTCGCGCTCGGCAAGGCGTGGGAGGACAAGGGCGATTACGACCGTGCCTGGCACTACTACGACACAGGCAACCAGAAACAGCGCAAGCAGGTATTTCACGACCCCGTGATGGTCGAAGAGCGGCACGACCACATCATCGAGGTGTTTGATCGCGAGTTTCTCGATCGGAACGCCGGCGCCGGCCACGAATCGCCCGCGGCCATCTTCATCGTCGGCTTGCCGCGCTCGGGCTCGACGCTGATCGAGCAGATTCTCGCCAGCCACAGCCAGGTGGAGGGCACCCAGGAGCTGCCGACCCTGCCGCGGCTCGTGAGTGCCATGGGCCGCTATCGCCCTGACCACAAACGCTATCCGCACACGGTGCGCGACTTGCGTGCCCGGGATTTCCGCGCCTATGGCCGGCAATACCTCGAGGAAGCGACGCCGTTCCGTACCAGCGAGAGGCCGCACTTTACCGACAAGCTGCCGAACAATTTCTCCCACGTCGGCCTGATACATCTGATCCTGCCGAACGCGAAGGTGATCAACGCCCGGCGCCACCCGTTCGACAGCTGCCTCGGCGCCTACAAGCAGCTGTTCGGCAAGGGCCAGCATTTCACCTACGACATGGCGGAGCTTGCCGACTATTACCGGAAGTACCATGAGACGATGCAACACTGGCACCGGGTGCTGCCGGGCATGGTGCTGGACGTCCACTATGAGGAGACCGTCACTGATCTCGAGGCGCAGGTGCGGCGCATCCTCGGGCACTGCGGCCTGCCGTTCGAGGAGGGCTGTGTGCAGTTCTACCGGACGGACCGCCCGGTCAAGACGGCGAGCTCCGAGCAGGTGCGGCAGCCGATCTACACGCGGGCGCTCGGCACCTGGCGCCGCTACGAGGCGCATCTCGGGATCTGGAAGGAACAGCTCGGCGACATCCTCGCTGAGCTGCCGGAGGCGGTGCGGAACGCGGGATCCACTCAGCCATAGGGCCAGACCTCGAGGCCGTGGATGGCATTGCGCACGTCCATGGTGAGATTGACCGCGAGGACGCGCGTGTTCGCCGCAAGGTCGTAGACCGAGACCGTCGACGGCGACGATCCGCCGGCGACCAGCGTTTCGGACAGCACGCAGAGCCCGCGTGCGAAGCCCTGGCGCGCGATGCGGCTCTCGTCGAGATCCTGATGCTGAAGCGCCGCGGGATCGTAGCGCGGGACACGCAGGGCGCGGTCCTCGAGCCCCTCGCCGCGCCCGGCATAGCGCAGGGCATCCGACTCGGTGTCGTTGAACAGCACGCCGTCGCGAAACGGGCGCGCATTATGCGAACCCGCGGGCAATTCGGCCGCCATCTGCACCTGTTTCCCGTTGAAGAGCAACATGCCGCCTGTTTTGAGCCCGCTGATGTACATGCCGCCCGTCGTGCAGTGCACGTTGTTGACGTGCAGCTTGTTGAGCATCAGTGGGCCGTCCTTGCCGCGCGGATCGAATGACACGGCCTTGAACCGGAACTGATGCGTCATGACGTGGATCGCCCAGCTGAACTCCCGCTGGTCCAGGTCGAAGCCGAGGATGCTGTCGCAGCCGGTGGAGGTGAGGAACAGGCGCCGCTGCCACGCCGAGATCTCGTGGCAGTGCTTGAGGTAGGGATTGCGCCAGGAGCCAATCAGCCGGAATTCGGGCGTGTACGCGAAGAGTTCGTCGCTGGCCGCGACGTAGACGGTCTCGCCGTCGAAAGCCAAGCCGCGCAATCCGCGGTCCCAGCCGCGGCCCTGCCAGTCGATGTCCGACTTGTTCCAGTCGACGGTCTGCCGGACCTCGCGATTGTCGAGGTCAATGAGGTAGACGCCGCCGTGGCTTTCGCCCTGGTAGCTGCCGCGCACGACCGAGGTCGTGACGAGTTTCACGGCGGCGACGGCCGCCGGGCGGACGCAGGCATGGACTCAACCCATGCCTGCGCCGGTCACCAACGCTTGGTGAACGAGAGGCTGATGCTCCTCGGCCGCTGCGGCGTCGTCCGGTAGCGGAATCGCGAGTCACCGAAGAATTCGCCGTAGTCGGACGCGCTCATGTAGCCCGCGTTATTTTCGTCCAGCAGGTTGCGGATGATGATCGCGGCGTCCCAGCCGTTGTTGGTCGACACGCCAAACTGCAGCGTACTGGTGGCGTAGGACGGGACCACTTGATCTAGGGCATCCGCCAGATCGTCCGAATCTTCGCAGGTGATGGAGCCGTCGGGGTAGACGGCCTGGTTTGCGCAGCGGAT
>JANNKZ010000300.1:0-4491 GCA_031396515.1 Gammaproteobacteria bacterium | reverse complement strand
CGGCCCAGCGCCTTCGGCATCGCCGGTGCTGCCACATTCGACACCGGCTATGCCGGCGATCCGGTCAGGACGTCATGGCGCAAGCTCGCACCCCCGCCGGCTTCACCCTGATCGAGATCGTGATTGCGCTCGCGATCGTCGCGATCACGACGACCCTCGCCGTTTCGAGCTACCGGCGCCACATGACTCGCAGCGATCGCATCGAGGCAGTCCAGGCCTTGCTGGCCGTCGCGGCTGAGCAGGAGAAATTCCACCTGTCGCTCGGGTTCTACGGCAATCGGCTGGATGCCGTGCGCAGTGCGGAACCGCCCGGCATTCCGATTGCATCGCTGACGCCTCGCGGGCGTTATCGGCTGCGCGTCGATGCCGCCGACGCGGCAGGATTCGTCGTCATCGCCGAACGGGTGGATCGCGGCGTTGATCCGGACTGCGTCACGCTATCGATCGACGAAAGTGGTCGGCGTCGAGCGAGTGATGCAGCAAATCGGGATACGACGCCGCTTTGCTGGTGAGATCGTCGACCGCCAGCGTTGCGGCCAGGCGCTCCGCCGCCCGCCGCAATTCCGGCACGGCGGTCAGTTCCCAGTCCCGCGCGCGGCAGGCGGGTCCCAGGATGTAAAGGCCCGTCGCGCAGCGCGTGCCGTCGAGGGCCGCGCCCTGGCTATCGCTGCGCCGCCCGAGCCGCTGCGCGTCGGCCGAAATCAATCCGCGTGCGATCAGCACTCGATCGAGCAAAGTACCGCCGTCCTTTGCGAACGCGGGTCCCGTGCAATTGACCACGCGGTCGTACTGAACTTTCTGTTCGTCACCGCCGTTCGCACGACTCCAGATGACGATGCCGTCCGCGAGCTCGAGTGCGCCGCTCAATCGTCCCGAGCCGATCGTCAGCCGCCCCTCTGACAGCATGCGCCCGACGATGGCCGCAACCTGTGGCGCGGCGCGATGACGGATCGCGTCCCAGTACGGACGCAGGTGACGCAAGAAGCGGCCGCGTTCGCGAGCCGGCAGCGCCGCCCATAATGCGGGCACGACCGGGCGCATGGCATCGATGACGACTTGCGGGCCGAACCCCTGCGCCACCGCGGCGGCCATCGTGCGGCGCACCGCGCGCAGCAGGCCCCGGAGCGAGAGCCCGGGCAGTTCCGCAAGAAGCGGCAGTTTCAGTTCCTCCGGCAGCGCTTCGCGCTCCAATGGGTGCGCGCGCGGCAGGAGGCCGCGACGCGAGATCGCGTGCACGCTGCCGCTGTGGCCGCGACGCTCGAGTGTCAGCAGCACGTCGATCATCGTGAGACCCGTGCCGATCAGCAGGATCTTCTCGTCCGGCCCGACGCCGTCGAGTCCGCCCGGCGCCCAGGGGTCGCGCAGGTAGCGCGGCGTTTCAGTGTGCAGCCACCCGGCGAGCGGATCCGCAGGCGCGGGATTGCCGGTCGCGAGCACGACTTCGTCGCAGGCGAAGCGCCGTCCGTCCGCAAGCTGCACGATCCAGCCCGCGAGGCCGCGCATCACGTCCGCCACGCGCGAACTCAGGAGGAACTCGAAGTGCGCTTCCGACGCGCGCGCGGCGAACTGAAGCGTGTCCTCGAGATAGCGCCCGTAATGCAGGCGCGGCACGAAATCCGTCCCCGCCGACGCCACGCCCGCGGACTGCGCCCAGCGCAGGAAATGCGCCGGGTCGTCCTGGTAGAGGCTCATCTGGTCGGCGGCAGCATTCAGCAGGTGCGCATCCACGGCGGTGCCGTAAGCGAGCCCCCGGCCGATGCGGTCGCCGGCTTCGATCAACGTGATGCGAAGCGCATCGCCCGCGCCCCGCAGCAGTTGCGCCGCGAGCGCGACCCCGGAGAATCCTCCGCCAACGATGACGATGTGGCGCCGGTTTGCAGGCATGCGCCACGTTAGGGCCGGGCCGGTTAGCGCGTCAGTCGAGCCTGAGTCTCATTCGGGTTACATCGTGCCGTCTTGGCGCCGTTCGACTTGCCGGAGCGCCTGGGGCAGCCCGAAGACGACGTGTTCCTCGCGCCCCACCACCTCGACGGCCTCGAATCCGCCCCATTCACGCAGGCGCTCGACGACCTGCTTCACCAGGGTTTCAGGCGCGGACGCCCCGGCAGTCACGCCTGCCGCCTGCTTGCCCTCGAACCATTCGCGCCGGAGATCGTCTGCGCCGTCCACGAGGTAACCCGGGATGCCGCGCGTGGTCGCGATCTCGCGCAGGCGATTGGAGTTGGAGCTGCTCTTCGATCCAACCACCACGATCACGTCGCACTGCGCGACCAGCTGCTTGACCGCGTCCTGGCGGTTCTGCGTGGCGTAGCAGATGTCTTCTTTGCGCGGCGTCGCGAGCGAAGGGAACCGCCCGCGCAGCGCCGCCATGACCTTCGCGGTGTCATCCACGGAGAGCGTCGTCTGCGTGACGACCGCGAGTCGCGACGGGTCGCGCACGGAAAGTTTCGCGGCATCAGCCACTGTCTCGACGAGATGGATGCGCCCGCCGGAGGCCGGGTCGAAGCGGCCCATCGTCCCCTCGACCTCGGGATGGCCGGCGTGGCCGATCAGGATCACGTCGAGCCCGTCGCGGGCGTAGCGGCCGACTTCCATGTGCACTTTCGTCACCAGCGGACAAGTCGCGTCGAAGACCGAGAGGCCGCGGCGCGCCGCTTCCTGCTCGACCGCGGAAGACACGCCGTGCGCGCTGAAGATCACGGTCGCGCCGTCCGGCACGGCATCGAGTTCGTCCACGAACACCGCGCCCATGCCGCGCAGGCGCTCGACCACGAAGCGGTTGTGGACGACCTCGTGGCGCACGTAGATCGGCGCGCCGAACAGTTCGATGGCCCGCTCGACGATGTCGATCGCGCGATCCACGCCTGCGCAGAAGCCGCGCGGATTGGCGAGCAGTACCTTCACGCCGAGGATTCCTTGGTGCGCTGCGTGTGCATCAACGCATCGATGATCAACATGATCGCGCCCGAAGTGATCGCGATGTCGGCGACGTTGAAGGCCGGAAAGTAAGCCAGGTTCCAGTGGAAGTGCAGGAAATCGACCACATGGCCGTGCGCCAGCCGGTCCCAGGCATTGCCGACCGCGCCGCCGAGGATCAACGCGAGCCCGACCGCGAGCCACGGGTGGCCACGCGCCGGCAGCGAGTACAGCCAGCCGATGATCGCGGCGCCGATCACCGAGGCGAGGCTCGTGAAAAACCAGCGCTGCCACCCGCCCGCGGTCGCGAGCAGGCTGAAGGCGGCGCCTTCGTTATGCAGGCGCGTGATGTCGAGGAACGCGCCCGCGGGGAATACCTCGAACAGCGCGAAGTGGTTGACGATGTACCACTTCGTCAGCTGGTCGAGCGCGACGATGAGCGCCGACAGCCAGACCCAGACGATCGCCGTGCCGTGGCGTACGTGCAATCCCATCATGCGTAACGCCTCGTTTCTCCGCCCGCGCCGAGGTTGTCGACGCAGCGGCCGCAGATTTCCGGATGCGCCGTATCGGCGCCGACATCGGGCCGCCGATGCCAGCAGCGCGCGCATTTCGGCGCATTCTGCACGGTGACGGCGATCCAGGCGCCGTCTTTCGCGACGCTTCCGGCCGGAACTGCATCGGCCGGCCGCTCCGACGCCGGACGCATCCGTGCCGCCGAAGTAATCAGCACGAAGCGCAACTCGTCGCCGATGGCCGCCATGCGCCGATGCTGCACCTCGTCGAGATAGACGTCCACTCCGGCTTCCAGCGGCGCGCCGAGCGAGCCCGCTGCCCGCAGGCCCTCGAGCTCGCGCGAGACATCGGTCTTGAGCGCGATCACCGCATCCCAGTCGATCGCGGCGGATGCAGCGACTTCGGGCAGCTTCCACCACGTGGACATCAGCACCGATTCCTCGCGCGCGCCCGGCAGGAACTTCCAGATTTCCTCCGCCGTGAACGACAGGATCGGCGCGAGCCAGCGCACCATCGCCTCGGCGATGTGATGCATCACGGTCTGCGCGGAACGCCGGCCTTTGCTTGCCGCGGGCATCGTGTAGAGGCGGTCCTTCAGGATGTCGAGCCAGAACGCGCCGAGCTCGACCACGCAGAAGCCGTGCACTTTCTGGTAGATGTCGTGGAAATCGTAGCTCCGGTAGGCGGCGATGACTTCATCCTGCAGCTTGCGCGCGTGCGCCAGCACCCAGCGGTCGATCTCGAGCAACTGGTCGGCCGGCAGCGCGTCGCGCGCGGGATCGAAGTCCGAAAGGTTGCCGAGCAGGAAGCGCACGGTATTGCGCATGCGCCGGTAGCTGTCCGACATGCGCTTCAGGATCTCGTCGGAGACGCCGATCTCGCCGCTGTAGTCGGTGGCCGCGACCCAGAGGCGGAGCACGTCGGCGCCGAGCGTCTGCATCACCTTCTGCGGCGCGACGACGTTGCCGAGCGACTTCGACATCTTGCGGCCCTTCTCGTCCACCGTGAAGCCGTGCGTCAGCACCTGGCGGTACGGCGCGACGCCGTGACCCGCGACCG
>JANNKZ010000283.1:0-5123 GCA_031396515.1 Gammaproteobacteria bacterium | reverse complement strand
CTCCGCTGGTAGTGGCTCACGCCGCGATCGGCGTCGGCATTGAGCGCGCTCATGTGAAGCAGGCGCGGCACGCGCTGGCGGCGGCAGGCAGCGACCACTTTGCGCGCAAGCGCCGCATGCGCCTGCTGGAAGCCGCGGCCGTCGCGGCCACGCTCGTTCAGGATGCCGACGAGATTGACGACGGCCTGCTGGCCGGAGCACAGCACCGCAAGCTTCTCGACGTCGTGGACGTCTGCAGCCACCAGCGCGAGGGTCGGCAGCAGTTTCAGATGCCTTGCGCGATCGGGATTTCGCGTCGGCACCGTGACGATCCAGCCTTCGCGGACCAGCGCCGCGCACAACTGCGTACCCACGAATCCGGATCCGCCGAGCACGCAGATCGTCCGAGCTGCCATCGCCCGATTATAGGACCCTGACCGATCCTCCGTCGGCCGCGCCCGGTCGAGCTTGGCGGCTTGCGCGAGACGACGATATATCCGCGCGCGCTCGGCCGGCCGGGGACCCTCGCTCGCTCAGAAGATCGGACATTCGCTCGCTCGGGGACCCGTCCGGCCGGCGCGCCAGGCGCGCCGATGTCGGCCGATCACTCGAATAACCGACCGGAAGAGAGTCAGCGCAGCGGCAGTAAGAGAACCTGATTGCCGCGACGGAGCTGAACGAGCAGCGACGTCTGGCCTTTCGTGACCTCGCGCAGCTGCAGCAGGCTCGTTATGCGGGTGCGGTTGACTGAGATGATCCGGTCTTCCGGCAGCAACCCGACCTGCGCGGCCGGACTGCCGGGCGCGACCGCCCGCACACGGACACCGCCGCCCGCGTCCTCGGTCGCCTCGACCAGCTCGGCGCCGGCGAGCGAGGCATGGATCGACGTGGCGTCGGACAGCTGAGCAGGTTCGCGCAGCACTGCGGTCACGGTCTTCGGCTTGCCGTCGCGCAGCAGCCCAATCGCGACCGATTCGCCGACTTTGAGCAGGCCGATGGTATTACGCAAGTCCGTGTTTGTCTTGATGTTCTGGCCGCGGACGGAAGTGATCACGTCGCTGGCTTCGATGCCGGCGCGGGCCGCCGCGGAGCCCTCGGAAACCTGGGTGACGAGCGCGCCCTGGGTGTTCTCGGCAAGCCCGAGGCTCTTGCGGAAGTCGGCGGACAGGTTGATGGTCACCACGCCGAGCTGGCCGCGGTTCACTTCGCCGTGCTCGATGAGCTGTTCCATGATCGCGCGGACCATGTTCGACGGGATCGCGAAGCCGATGCCGATGTTGCCGCCGCCCTGGCCCGACAGGATCACGGAATTGATGCCGACCAACTCGCCGTCGAGCGACACGAGCGCGCCGCCCGAATTGCCCGGATTGATCGCGGCGTCCGTCTGGATGAAGTCCTCGAGCGCGTCACGGTTGATGCCGGAGCGGCCGAGTGCACTGACGATGCCCGAAGTCACCGTGTGCTGGAGGCCGAAGGGATTGCCGATGGCGATGACGAAATCACCGACCTGGAGCTGGGACGAGTCGGCGAGCGCGATGGCTGCCGGCAGCTTGCCGTTCGTGACCTTGAGCACCGCGACGTCCGAGCGCTCGTCGGAACCCACGACCTCGGCCTTGAGCTCGATGTCGTCCACCAGCGTGATCGTGATCTCGCTCGCGTTCTGGACGACGTGCGCGTTGGTGACGATGTAGCCGTTGGCCGCGTCGACGATGACGCCGGAACCGGCGCTCCTGAACTCGCGCTCGCGCGGCGCCGCATCCGGCGGCAGGCCGAAGAAGCGCCGGAAGCCCGGATCTTCAAAGAAGGGATTGCGGGGCGCGGCGACCGTGCCGCGCACGCCGATGTTGACGACCGCCGGCGACACGCGCTTGATGACCGGCGCAAACGTCGGATTCGGCGCTTTCTGCGCAAGAACGGGGGCGGCGGCGGCCAGCGCGGCGACGGCTGCGACGGCCGCGAAGAACTTGGTCATGGTGTTGGGACCTCGGTGCTGCGCGAAGTCTGACTCGGGGCTCGCGCCACAAGTTCCTGACCGCGCGGAAGGCTTGTTTTCCTGTGTGCGAGCGCGTGCGTGAACAAACTGTGCGTATTTTGTGCTCTTTTTGTGCCTACCAGATGTTGTATTGCGCGGAATTGGAGCCGACCCGGGTCGCGGGGGTGGGGCTGCCCGGAAATCGCCTGAAGTGGACTTCGTAAGTTATTGAAAATACGTTATCTTTTCAAGACGTTTTTTTAACTCAGGAAATCCTTGACACACCGGGGCTGCGGAAATAATTTCCCAACCCTGACACAAGATCTTGTGGTCGCCGGTTAAAGCGGGTGGGAGCCGGCGCGAAGAGTCAGGGAGCCTAAGCGAAATCGAACGCAGGCGGCGCAACCGAGCGCCGGCAGGCGGGGGTTTCTCCGGCAAATGGTCGGGCAGCCGGTTCAGGGGAGCGTCGTAGAGAAAATGAGTACTGCGGTGAGGATCGAGCGGAAAGACGTCGAAGAGATTCCCTTTCAGGAAGCGTCGCTCGACATCTGGGACCGGAAGTACCGGCTGACGGCGAAAGACGGCACACCGATCGACGTCACCATGGACGACACCTGGCGGCGCGTCGCGACGACGCTCGCCGGCGTTGAGGACGCCGCGGCGCGCGAGCAGTGGTTCGACCGTTTCCTGTGGGCGCTGCGCAAAGGCGCGATCCCGGCCGGCCGCATCATGTCGAACGCCGGCGCGCTCGCGCACAAGCCCGCGACCTCCACGATCAACTGCACCGTGTCCGGCACGATCCGCGACTCGATGGACGATATCCTGAACAAGGTGCACGAGGCCGGGCTCACGCTGAAGGCGGGCTGCGGCATCGGCTACGAATTCTCGACGCTGCGCCCGCGCGGCGCCTACGTCGCGGGCGCCGGTGCCCACACGTCCGGCCCGATGTCCTTCATGGATATCTACGACCGCATGTGCTTCACGGTCTCCTCGGCGGGCGGCCGCCGCGGCGCGCAGATGGGCACCTTCGACGTCGGCCATCCGGACGCGATGGACTTCATCCGCGCCAAGCGCGAGAACGGCCGCCTGCGGCAATTCAACCTGTCGCTGCTGGTGACCGACGAATTCATCGCCGCGGTGCGCGCCGACCAGGAGTGGAAGCTCGCCTTCCCGCTGCCCGCGCGCGAATACGACCCCAACCTGCACGACCTGCACGACCCGGCGGCCTTCGTCTGGCGTGAATGGCCGGATTCGGAGGGCTACGTCGCGAACGAGGACGGCCTGGTCGCCTGCCGCGTCTACAAGGCGATGCCGGCGCGCCGGCTGTGGGACGTCATCATGGCGTCCACCTACGACTTCGCCGAGCCCGGCTTCGTGCTGATCGACCGGGTCAACGAGATGAACAACAACTGGTGGTGCGAGAACATTCGCGCCACCAACCCCTGCGGCGAGCAGCCGCTGCCGCCCTACGGCTCCTGCCTGCTCGGCTCGGTGAACCTGACGCGCTTCGTGCGGCGGCCGTTCACCGAGGAGGCGAGCTTCGACTGGGACGAGTACCGCGAGGTCGTGCGCGTGTTCACTCGCATGCTCGACAACGTGGTCGAGATCAACGGCCTGCCGCTCGGCCGCCAGCGCGACGAGATCACCCGCAAGCGCCGCCACGGCATGGGATTCCTGGGCCTCGGCTCCACCATCACCATGCTCGGCATGAAGTACGGCGCGCCTGAGTCGATCGCCTTCACCGACAACGTGTCGCGCGAGATGGCGATCGCCGGCTGGGAAGCGGGCCTCGCGCTCGCGCGCGAGAAGGGACCGGCGCCGATCATGAACGAGGAGTTCAGCGTCACCCGCGCCATGCTGCGCAAGCGCCCCGAGATGGCGCGCGACGGCTGGAAGGTCGGCGACCACGTGCCCGGGCGCGTGCTGCACGCGCGCTACAGCCGCTACATGCGCCGCCTGGCCGAGGTCGCACCGGAACTGGTCAAGGAACTCGAGACCGTCGGCAGCCGCTTCACGCACCACTCGTCGATTGCGCCGACCGGCACGATCTCGCTGTCGCTCGCGAACAATGCGTCGAACGGCATCGAGCCCTCGTTTGCCCACCACTATTTCCGCAACGTGATCCGCGAAGGCAAGAAGTCGAAGGAACGCATAGACGTCTATTCCTTCGAGCTGCTCGCCTACCGCGAGCTGGTCAATCCGCGCGCGATGCCTGCGGGGGCGACCAACGCATCGGACAAACTGCCGGAGTACTTCGTGACGGCCGATTCCATCGGCCCGCGCGAGCACGTGGACATCCAGGCGGCTGCGCAGAAGTGGGTCGATTCGTCGATCTCGAAGACGGCGAACGTGCCGACCGACTTCAATTACGAGCAGTTCAAGGACATCTACCTCTACGCCCACGAGCAGGGCCTGAAGGGCTGCACGACCTTCCGCTTCAACCCCGAGGCGCACCAGGGCGTGCTGGTCAAGGAAGACGACCTCAAGAACACGATGTACGTGTTCACCCTCGAGGACGGCAGCGAAGTCGAAGTGCGCGGTGACGAGGAGATCGAGTACGACGGCGAGGTGCACACCGCCGCCAACCTTTTTGATGCGCTGAAGGAAGGCTATTACGGCCGCTTCTGAGCGCCTGGGAACCGACATGAGCAAGCACAAGTTCGACAAGAAGATCGTCAAGTACCGGGTGCAGAAGCCCGAGGCCGAGAAGCCGGAAATCGACAAGCCGGCGGCGCTGCGCGAAGCCCGCGCCCGCAAAGACGGCAAAGTCGTCTGGATGCACGAGAAGCTCGAGCGTCCGGAGGTCCTGATCGGCTCGACCTACAAGATCAAGACGCCGGTCTCCGACCACGCGATGTACCTGACGATCAACGACATCATGCTGAACGAGGGCACCGAGCACGAGCACCGGCGCCCGTTCGAGATTTTCATCAATTCGAAGAACCTCGACCATTTCCAGTGGATCGTCGCGCTGACGCGCATCATTTCCGCGGTGTTCCGCAAGGGCGGCGACGTCGCCTTTCTGACCGAAGAGCTGAAGGCCGTGTTCGACCCGCGCGGCGGCTACTGGCAGCCGGGCGGCAAGTTCATGCCGTCGATCGTCGCGGAGATCGGCTACGTCGTCGAGCGCCACCTGCAGACGATCGGACTGATGCAGAAGCCGGGCATGGAT
>JANNKZ010000211.1:0-2031 GCA_031396515.1 Gammaproteobacteria bacterium | reverse complement strand
TGCCATGGTCTCCCGGCCCCGGGCGCTTCGTGCAGTCGCGCAGGATCTGCGACGGCGTGGTGCCGCTCAAGACCTCGCCCGGATCTCGCTTCGGCAGGAGCGGCTGGTACCGGAACCTCCGCCTGGCGCGACAGTCATAGTGATGACCCGAGATGGCGATTGATCGACGGGATCCGTACTGAGACGGCTGCAATGCAGCACTGACGGGACCAACGCTTGGGCTGCGCTCCATTGGCGTAGACTCGCCAAGAAAGGTAAACGGGCAATGGAATGCAACCGGCCGGCTTAGCGCGCTCCCAACTCTCGATCCCCCGTAGCGGGCTGGTCGATGTAATTCTCGGTTGGCCTCGTCCGATCAAGCGTGTGTTGATGGTGGCGGCTGATCTGATGGTCGTTCCGTCATCGTTGTGGATCGCGTTCGCACTCAAGTTCGACTCGCTATCCGCGGGAGTGGATCGAAGCGTCCTGTTCTACTTCGGCGTTGCCGGAGTCAGCACGCTTATCTTTGCGTCCAGCGGCCTGTACCGTGCGGTCGTCCGCTACATTGGAATGCGCGTGCTGATGTCGATCCTGGCGGGGGTCACGGGTTCGGCCCTTGTTCTCTGGATCCTCGACAAGAGCATGGACTCCGAATCAGTGCCCTTGGCGGTGATCGCAATCTACGGGCTACTGGCTCTGGTTTCGGTGCTGGCAACCCGATTGTTCGCCCGCTGGCTGCTGACGCCATATGAGATCGATGGCACCCGGGTCGTCATCTATGGGGCGGGCGACGCAGGCGCACAACTCTCGGTTGCTCTGGCCGCGGGCAGACAGTTCGTGCTGCTGGCATTTGCCGACGAGAATCCCGTACGGCAACGTACGCTTATCAATGGCGTACAGGTTATTTCACCGCAGCAACTCGAGGCTTTTGTCAGGCGTCACAAGGTTGACCGAATCCTGCTGGCCGTGCCTTCCGCATCGCGCGCACAGAAGGCCGAGATTCTGCACAAGCTGGAGCCGCTCAATGTTCACACCCAGTCCGTCCCGAATCTGAGCGATGTATTGTCCGGTCGTGCCCGCGTAGACGAATTGCGCGATATTGACGTGGTCGATTTGCTCGGGCGGAATCCGATTCCACCCAACAGCGGTCTTCTTCAAGCCTGCATCGGCGGCAAGTCGGTAATGGTTTCCGGTGCGGGCGGCTCCATCGGTTCGGAGTTGTGTCGGCAGATTGTGCTGCTGGCCCCGCGGCTCCTGGTCCTGTTCGAAAACTCCGAGATCGCGCTCTACAGTATCGAACGTGAGTTGAAGTCGATGGTGGAATTTAATGGCCTCAGCACTGAAATTCTCGCAGTGCTCGGCAATGTGTCTCACAAAGGCCGCGTGCGCGATGTCATGCAGATCTACGGTGTCCAGACCGTCTATCACGCCGCTGCCTATAAACACGTACCCATGGTCGAACGCAATCTGATCGAGGGCGTATACAACAACGTTTTCGGTACGTGGCATGCAGCGGAAGCCGCGCTTGAGGCCGGCGTCGAGACCTTCGTGCTGATCTCGACCGACAAGGCGGTCAAGCCCACAAACGTCATGGGTGCAACCAAGCGTCTCGCGGAAATCGTCCTGCAGTCGCTGCAAACCCAAACGACACGCACGCGTTTCTGCATGGTTCGTTTCGGCAATGTGCTCGGCTCATCCGGGTCGGTGGTGCCGCTGTTCCAGGAACAGATCCGCCTCGGTGGTCCGGTCACAGTGACGCATCGCGAGGTTCGTCGCTTTTTCATGACCATCACTGAAGCGGCGCAGCTCGTTCTGCAGGCGGGTTCGATGGGAACCGGCGGCGACGTTTTTGTGCTGGATATGGGCGACGCGGTGAATATCGACGAATTGGCGCGCCGCATGATCAGGCTCGCAGGACTGAGCGTGTGTGACGATGTCAACCCGGACGGGGACATTCGAATCGAATATTCCGGTCTACGCCCCGGCGAGAAACTCTACGAAGAACTGTTGATCGGCAGCGACATCACCGGAACGGGTCATCCGAAGATCATG
>JANNKZ010000231.1:0-5150 GCA_031396515.1 Gammaproteobacteria bacterium | reverse complement strand
CACCAGGTCAATCTCGAGTACCTGGCGCGCGTCGTGTTCGCGAACGCTGGCGGGCTCGCCTACCCGGACACGGTAGTCGGTACGGACTCGCACACCACCATGATCAACGGCGTGGGCGTGCTCGGCTGGGGCGTCGGCGGCATCGAAGCCGAAGCGGCCATGCTTGGCCAGCCCTCCACGATGCTGATCCCGGAAGTCATCGGCGTGAAACTGACCGGCCGGCTCAGCGAGGGCGCGACTGCGACCGACCTCGTGCTGACGGTGACCGAAATGCTCCGCAAACGCGGCGTGGTCGAGAAATTTGTCGAGTTCTTCGGCGACGGACTCGCGCAGCTGCCGCTCGCCGACCGCGCGACCATCGCGAACATGGCCCCGGAATACGGCGCGACCTGCGGGATCTTCCCGGTGGACGAGGAAACCCTGCGCTACCTGCGCCTGACCGGCCGCGCCGAGGACCTGATCGCGCTGGTGCGCGAGTACGCCATGGCCCAGGGCATGTGGCGACTCGACGGCGCGCCGGATCCGGAATACACCGACGTGCTGCATCTCGACCTCGCCTCGGTGCAGCCGTCGCTCGCCGGGCCGAAACGCCCGCAGGATCGCGTGCGTCTCGCCGACATGCAGCTGGCCTACCGCGACGCCTTCCAGCGCGACCAGGACAAGTGGGCTTCGCGCGGTCCGGCGAAGGTCGCGGACGGAAGCGCGAATTACGAGCTCGCGGACGGCGCGGTGGTGATCGCGGCGATCACGTCCTGCACCAACACGTCGAATCCGGCCGTGATGATCGGCGCGGGACTGCTCGCGCGCAATGCGCGCCGGCGCGGGCTCGGCGTCAAGCCCTGGGTCAAGACATCGCTCGCGCCGGGCTCGAAAGTCGTCACGGATTACCTGACGCGCTCGGAACTGATCGACGACCTCGAGGCGCTCGGCTTCCATGTCGTCGGCTTCCATGTCGTCGGCTATGGCTGCACCACCTGCATCGGCAACTCCGGTCCGCTCAATGCGCCGATCTCGCGCGCGATTGCGGACAACCGGCTGTCTGTTGCCTCGGTGCTGTCCGGCAACCGCAACTTCGAGGGGCGCGTGCACCAGGAAGTGCGCATGAACTTCCTCGCTTCGCCGCCGCTCGTGGTCGCCTATGCGATCGCGGGCACCGTCGACCTGGACCTGACGCAGGACCCGATCGGCAACGGATCGGACGGCAAGCCGGTTTACCTCCGCGACATCTGGCCCTCGAGCCGCGAGATCCACGAATTCGTCGGCCGCTCGGTGTCCGTCGAGATGTTCGCGCGCACCTATGCCGATGTCTTTCACGGTGACGAACGCTGGCGCGGCATTTCCGTGCCATCGACCAAGACCTATGCCTGGGACGAAGACAGCACCTACATCCAGAATCCGCCCTACTTCGCCGGCATGCCGCGCAAGGCGCCCGGCTTGCCTACGGTTCGCGGTGCCCGTTGCCTGGCGCTCTTCGGCGACTCGATCACCACGGACCACATCTCGCCGGCCGGCGCGATCCGCAAGGACTCTCCCGCCGGTCTCTACCTCCAGCAACAGGGCGTGGTACCCGCGGACTTCAACAGCTACGGCTCGCGACGCGGCAATCACGAGGTGATGATGCGCGGCACGTTTGCGAACCCGCGCATCAAGAACCTGATGGTGCCGGGCGTCGAGGGCGGCGTGACGTGCTACCAGCCGGGCGGCGAGCAGTTGTACATCTACGACGCGGCCATGAAGTACATCGCCGCCGGTGTTCCGCTCGTCGTCATTGCCGGCAAGGAATACGGTACCGGCTCGTCGCGCGACTGGGCCGCCAAGGGCACGAACCTGCTCGGCGTCAAGGCGGTGATCGCGGAAACCTTCGAGCGCATCCATCGCGCCAACCTGGTCGGCATGGGCGTGTTCCCGCTGACGTTCCAGGACGGCCAGAACGCCGCCTCGCTCGGCCTCGACGGCTCGGAGATGTTCGACTTCGACGGCCTCAACGCCGGCAGCCGGCAGGCGAGCGTGCGCGCGACGCGCGGCGACGGCGAGGTGACGGCCTTCCAGGTGAATGTGCGCGTGGACACGCCGAAGGAATGGGAATACATGGACAACGGTGGCATCCTGCACTTTGTCTTGCGCCAGCTCGCGGCCTGAGCACCAGGGCGCCCCAGCCCGCGCCATGACCGACAACCGGCTCGCAGTCTTCGATCTCGACGGAACGATCACGCGGCGCGACACGTTCCTGCCGTACGTGCGCGGCTGGCTCGCGCGACGCTCGCGCCGGCTTCCGCTCGGCGTCCTCGCGGCCGCCGCTCGTTTCATCGTTGCCGGCCGCGACCGGGGCCGGCTCAAGTCCGACATCCTTCGACTCTGCATGGGTGGCGCCACGCGCGACGACCTGCGCGCATGGACTGCCGAGTTTGTCGCCGGCCTCGGCGAGCGCGATTTCTGCCCGGGCGCCTTCTCGGTCATTGCCGATCATCAAGCCGCGGGCGACCGGCTCGTGCTGCTGTCCGCAAGCGTGGATCTCTACGTTCCTGCGATCGGCGCACGCTTGGGTTTCGCCGAAACGACTTGCACCGGCGTCCGCTGGCAGGGCGACTCGTTCGACGGCGCGCTGACCACGGAGAACCGCCGCGGCGAAGAAAAGGTCCGGTGCATCGAGGCGCTGCGGCGACGCTTTCCCGGCGCGACCATCGCGGCCTACGGCAATTCCGGTTCCGACCTGCCGCACCTCATGGCGGTTGAGCGCCCGCTGCTCGTGAACGCCGGTGCCGGGGCGCGGCGCAAGGCCGCGACCCTGCGCATTCCGGTGGCCGACTGGCGTAACAAAAGCGCCTGACTGCCGGTCCAATTGGCATGAGCACCGACTCGCGCATCCTGCCCTCGGAAATCACGCCGGAAGCGGTTTACCTGAACCGCCGTTCGCTGCTCACCGGCCTCGGCGGCGCGGGGCTGCTGGCCTCGGTTCCCGCGGTCGCCGAGACCGTGATGAACGTGACGCTGGTCGACAACCTGCGTTACCAGGGCAATGCCCGCTATTCGACCGCCGAGAAAGCAAACAGCCTGCGCGAGATCAGCAGCTACAACAATTTCTACGAATTCGGCACCGACAAGTCGTCGCCGGCCGAACAGGCAGGGCGGCTGCGCACCCGTCCCTGGAACGTCGTCGTGGACGGCGAGTGCGAGAATCCCGGGCGCTTCGCGATCGAGGACCTGCTGAAGCCGCATCCGCTCGAGGAGCGGATCTACCGCCTGCGCTGCGTCGAGGCCTGGTCCATGGTCATACCCTGGGTCGGATTCCCGCTTGCCGATCTGGTCAAGCGCTTCGCACCGACCTCGCGTGCCAAGTTCGTCGAGTTCACGACGTTGCACGACCCGAAGCAGATGTCGGGCCAACGCTACGACGTGCTCGACTGGCCCTATGTCGAGGCCTTGCGGATGGACGAAGCAACGCATCCGCTCGCGATCCTTGCGGTCGGCCTCTACGGCCGCGTGCTGCCGAACCAGAACGGCGCGCCGCTGCGCCTCGTCGTGCCCTGGAAATACGGGTTCAAGAGCATCAAGTCGATCGTGCGCATCCGCTTCGTGGAAAAGATGCCGGCAACGTCCTGGGCACTGTCGGCGCCGCGCGAGTACGGCTTCTTCGCCAACGTGAATCCGGAAGTGGACCATCCGCGCTGGAGCCAGAAGTCCGAGCGGCGCATCGGCACGAAGAATCCATTCGAACGCCTGCCGACCCGCAAATTCAACGGCTACGAGCAGGATGTGGCGGGCCTCTACCGTGGCATGAACCTCGCGCGCAACTTCTGATGACATGAACGCCGATCTCGTCACCCGCCGGATCGTCAAGCCGGCCGTTTTCATGCTTTGCCTGGGGCCGCTCTTCTGGCTCGCGGCCGGACTCTTCGGTTGGGCGGCAATCGATCTCGGCGTGAATCCCGTCGAAACAATACAGGACACGCTCGGCATCTGGGGGCTGCGCCTGCTGCTGGCGACGCTTGCGATCACGCCGCTGCGGGTCATCGGCGGCTGGCCTCGAGTCCAGGCATTCCGGCGCATGCTCGGGCTCTTCGCCTTCACCTACATTCTTCTGCACTTCCTGTTCTATCTGTTCGTGGACCAGGCATTCGACTGGTCGCAGCTCGTCGCTGACATCGTCAAACGCCCCTACATCACGGTCGGATTCACGGCGCTCTTGTTGCTACTGCCGCTCGCCGTTACCTCGACGCGCGCAGCGATGCGCCGGCTCGGCCGGCGCTGGCAGACGCTGCACCGGCTGGTTTATCCGGCGGCCGTGCTCGGCTGCGTGCATTTCTGGTGGCAGGTGAAAGCGGATGTCCGCGAGCCGCTCATGTACGCGGCGATCGCCGTCGTGCTCCTCGGCTGGCGCGCGCTCCGTTCGATCCGGCGCCGGCGTGCGCGGGCGGCTTCAACGCCGCTCGCGCGCGGCGCGGGCGCCGATCGCGATTCCCGCGAGGATCAGCATCCCGCCGGCGCCCGTGCGCCAGTCCACGGGCTCGCCGAGTAGCCACCACCCGAGGCAGGCGGCCAGCACCGGCTCACCGACGAGCGCCACCGCGACGAACAGTGGATCCAGGTGGCGCAGCGACCAGTTATAGCCACTGTGCCCCACGAGTTGCGAAATGAGGGCCATGCCGGCGAGGGCCCACCAGGTCGTCGTGTCGAACCCGGTCGCGGGCGTGCCGGTCACGGCCACTGCCAGCCAGAGCCAGGCGGCAGCCGATCCGTAGGCGATGCCGAGATAGCCGCGAAACGGCAGCGTCCTCTGCGCCGCACGCGCGAGCAGCAAGTAACCCGCCATCGCGATCGCCCCCGCGACCGCGAGCAGGTCCCCCGCCAGCGCCGCAGGTTCCCGCAAGCCACCCGAGCTGACCACGATGGCGCCCAGCGTGGCGAAACCGAGCGCGAACAGGGTCGCCCGGGACGGCAGGCGCCGGTCGAGCGCGAACTGAATCAGGGCAACCCAGATCGGCGCGGTGCTCACCAGCAACACGCTGCGGGCGATGGTCGTGAAGTCGAGCGAAGCGATCCACGTGCCGAAGTGCAGCGCCAGCAGCAGGCCGGCCCCGACGGCCAGCAGGAGCGGGCGCGGCGCGAAGCGGCCCTCGCCCGGATGGACGAGCGCAAAGGGAATCACGACG
>JANNKZ010000205.1:0-5542 GCA_031396515.1 Gammaproteobacteria bacterium | reverse complement strand
CGTGATCGGGGCGCAGGCGCTGGATCTTCTCGGCGAGCTTCTCGCCCATGCGCATGCGCGCCTTGTGCACGGAGATGTTGTCGATGATCGAGTCCGGCCGCGCGAAGTAAACGTATTCAAAGATGCAGGGTGTATGCGATTCGGCGGTCGCGCACTGCTTGGCGTGCAGGCGGCCCTGCATGTCGATGTAAATCGCCTCGCCGGGACCGACATCGCGCACCAGCGTGAAGCCCGCCATGTCGAGGGCAACACTCTCGGAAGCCAGCATCCATTCCATGCCGCGCGGCGTTTCGCGCTTGCCGAGCACCAGCGGCCGGATCCCGTGCGGGTCGCGGAAGCCGGCGATGCCGTGTCCGACGATCAGCATGACAACGGCATAGCCGCCGCGGCAACGGCGGAACACGGACTCGAGCGCGCGGAACACGTCGGCGGCCGATGGTTTCGCCGCGCTCGAGCGCTGCAGCTCGCTCGCGAACACGTTCAGCAGCACCTCCGAATCCGAGCGCGTGTTCAGGTGCCGGCGATCCTCGGCGACCATCGTGCGCGACAGTTCCGCGGCGTTGGTCAGGTTGCCGTTGTGGGCGAGCCCGAGGCCGAACGGCGCGTTGACGTAGAACGGCTGCGCCTCATCGGCGCCGTCGCAGCCGGCAGTCGGGTAGCGCACGTGGCCAATGCCGGCGCTGCCGACGAGCTGGCGCATGTCCTTTTCGCGGAAAACGTCCCGGACGAGGCCCGCATCCTTGCGGACGAACAGCGCGTGCTCGTCCATGGTCATGATGCCCGCGGCGTCCTGGCCGCGGTGCTGCAGCACCGTCAGCGCGTCATAGATCCGCTGGTTGACGGGAGCCGTGCCGACGATGCCGACGATGCCGCACATCGTTCAGGTACCCGGCTTTTCGGCGGCTTTCTCGACCAGCTCGGCGGCCGCGGGCTCCGCATAGCGTTCGAGCCAGTTGGCGACCGATGCCGCGAACGGCATGGAGCGGGTCTCGTTCCACCAGGATTCGCCGTCGAGATGCACGGCGCGCCCGCCGATCACGATCAGGCCGATGATGACCACGCCGCGCAGCAGACCGAAGGTGGCGCCGATCAGGCGGTCGACGGCCGCGAGACCGGCCGCGCGTTGCGCGAAATAGCCGGCGATGCTGCCGACCACGGAACCGATCAGCAGCACGATCAGCAGCATGATCGCCCGTCCCGCCCATTCCCGGATGCCCGGTTCCGCCAGCGCGCCGCCGAGCCAGGGATTGACCAGCTCGGAGTAGTGCCAGGCGACCCAGAGCGCGACCAGCCAGGTCAGCAGCGCAATAGCCTCGCGGACGAAGCCGCGGACGAAGCCCAGGATTCCGGATGCCAGCAGGATGATCGCGAACAGGTGGTCAGCGCCATTCATCGTGCGGTCGCTCGCGTCGAAGGGTGCGGCATTCTAGCCGATCCGTGGTTTGGCCGATCAGGGATGCGGCGCGACGACCGGCAGATAGCCGTCTTTCCGGAGGCGATCGGCGATCGCCACAGCGCGATCGCGGTCCTGTTCGGGTCCAACCCGGACCCGGTGCAGAACCTTGCCGTTGGCGCGATATTCGAGAAAAAACGCAGCGTAGCCGCGTTTGCGCAGATCCGCGACCAGTCCTTCCGCCTTCTCGCGCGTCGAGAAAGCACCGAGCTGCACGGCCCAGGCCGGCTGCCCGGCAGCAACGCCGGGCGACGGCGGCTCGGCGGCTCGCGCGGGCGCCAACGGGTCGTCGACCGGCGCCGGTGCCGTTGCTGCTGTGGGCACCGGCAATTCCTCGCGCGCGGGCAGCGCCTCGACGACGGCGGGCGGCTCCGTCGGCGTCGCCTCCGGTTCGGGCGTCAGGGCATCGTCGGGCGGCGGTCCCGCGGAATCGGGCAGCGGAAATTCGACCACTTGCTGTTCGCCGGGCGTGTCGCCGGCAGGTTCGCGCGACGGGCCTTTCAGGAGCGCGGGCACGAACAGCACGACGAGCGCGACCAGCACGAGCGCTCCGACCAGCCGTTCCCTAACCTGTTTCTCCATGGCCGGCGAATTGTAGCGTGGCCGAATCCGTCAAGCGGCCCGGCCGAGCAGTTCCAGCGCGGGCCCGACGGTGAGGAAGGAGCCGAAGGCCAGGATGCGATCGCCGGGCGACGCTGATTGTTGTGCCAGGCGCAAGCCTTCGGGGACGCTGTCGGCGGGCACGACGTCACCGCCGGTCACGCCGGCGATGCGACGCGCGAGCTCGGGCGCCGCCAGCGCTCGCAGGCCGGGCAAGGCCACCGCGATCCAGGACGCAACCCGTCCGGCGAGCGGCGCGACGATCGCCTCGATGTCCTTGTCGCCGAGAATGCCGCAAACCGCGATCGTGCGGCCGCGCGCCGGGCGCGCGGCGAGACTTGCGGCGAGGACCCGCGCTGCGTCCGGGTTGTGGGCCACATCCAGGATCCATTCCGGCTCGCCGGCGATCACCTGGAACCGACCCGGGAGGCGCACGTCGCGCAAGCCCGTGCGCGCGGCCTCGTCCGGCACGAGGATCGCGGGCTCGGCGCCCTCGAGGATGGCGAGCGCGGTCGCCGCGTTCGCGAGCTGGGCACTTCCCTCCAGGGCCGGCAGCGGCAACTCGCGTCGCCGGGAACCGACGCCGACGTAGTCCCAGCCGTCGGCTCGCTCCACGTAGTCGAAATCGCGGCCGAACCGCCGCAGGCGGGCGCCGCAGGCCTCGGCGGCCTGGGCGATGCTGTGCGGCATCTGCCGCGCGCCGAAAATCGCTGGGCGGCCGGGCCGGAAGATCCCGGCCTTCTCGGCGCCGATCGCCTCGGCCGTGTCGCCCAGCCATTCGCGGTGATCGAGACCGATGGACACCACGGCCGCGACGTCGGCATCGGCCAGGTTGACGGCATCGAGCCGCCCGCCCATGCCGACCTCGAGTACGGCCGCGTCCACCCGTTCCTGTGCGAACAGGACGAGCGCCGCGAGCGTATTCCATTCGAAAAAAGTCAGGGAGACATCGCCGCGCGCTTCGTCGATGCGCGCGAAGGCGGTCGCGATCGCGGCGTCCGGGACCTCGCGCCCGCCGACGCGGATGCGTTCGTTGTAGCGGACCAGGTGGGGCGAAGTGAACAGGCCGACGTCATAGCCCGCCGCGCGCAGCATCGCGTCGAGCGTGGCCGACACCGAACCCTTGCCGTTGGTGCCGCCAACCGACAGCACCGTGCGCGGGCGGGCGAGCGCGAGCCGGCGCCAGACTTCGCCGACGCGGTCGAGGCCCGGATCGATGGAAACGGGATGCGCAACCTGCTGCCAGGCCAGCCAGTCCGCAAGCGTGTCGAAGCGCACGCCGCGCGTCAGCCGGCAGGAGCCGACTTCTTCAGCAGCAGGCGCAGCAGCGCGGCAATCCGGTCGCGCAGGTCGCGGCGGTCCACGATCATGTCGATGGCGCCGTGATCGAGCAGGAACTCGCTGCGCTGGAAGCCTTCGGGCAGGGTTTCGCGGACCGTCTGCTGGATCACGCGCGGACCGGCAAAGCCGATCAGCGCCCGCGGTTCCGCGATGTTGACGTCCCCGAGCATCGCCAGGCTTGCCGACACGCCGCCGGTCGTGGGATCCGTCTGCACGGAAATGTACGGCAGGCGCGCGCGCGCGAGCGCGGCGAGCGCAGCGCTCGTCTTTGCCATTTGCAGGAGCGAGAGCAGGCCTTCCTGCATGCGCGCGCCGCCGCTGGCCGAGAAGTTCACGACCGGAGAACGCCGGCCCATGGCGTGCTCGACGCCGCGGACGAACCGTTCGCCGACCACGGAACCCATCGACCCGCCCATGAAGCCGAACTCGAATGCGCTGGCGACCACCTCGATGCCATCCAGGGTGCCTGCCATGACGACCAGCGCATCGCGTTCCTCGACGCCCTTCTGGGCGGCGGCCAGGCGGTCGCGGTAGCGCTTGTTGTCGCGGAAACGCAGCGGGTCTTCCGGCTGCACGCCGGCGCCGATCTCCATCGTCCCGTCGGGATCAAGGAAGCGCGACAGCCGCTCGCGGGCACCGATGCGCATGTGATGTGCGCATTTCGGGCAGACCTGCAGATTGCGCTCGACCTCCGGCCGGTACAGCACGGAGTCGCAGGCCGGGCACTTCATCCACAAACCTTCCGGCACCGAGCGCGTGCGGCGCTCGGTCTTGATCCGGGACGGAATGATCTTCTCGAACCAGGTCATGGCCTTCCCCTCAGGCGCCCGCGATCATAGCCCAAGGCCGTGCCGGGACGAGATCGGGGACCTGCAGCGACGGCGGATAGCGCACCTTCCAGAGATAGAGGCCTGCGGCCGGCGCGGTGATGCCGGCGCGCGCGCGGTCGCGCGCGGCGAGCAGCTGGTCGATCCAGTTCGGCGAGCGCTTGCCCTCCCCGACCTGCAGCAATGAGCCCGCGATATTCCTCACCATGTGTTGCAGGAATGCGTTCGCTGTGACCTCGATCGTCACGAGCGCGCCGTCGGCGCTGACGGCGATCGCATCGAGGTGGCGCATCGGCGTCGGCGACTGGCACTCGACTGCGCGGAACGACGAGAAGTCGTGTTCGCCGACCAGCGCCTGGGCGGCTTCGTGCATCGCCGGTACGTCGAGCGCCTCGCGAATCCAGCAGACGCGGTCGCGCAAGATCGCCGGTCGCGTCGCACGCTGCAGCAGGCAGTAGCGGTAACTGCGCGCCTGGGCGGTATAGCGCGCATGGAAATCACGCTCGACCTCGATCGCCCAGTTCACCGAAATGTCGGGCGGCAGGTGGCTGTTCGCACCCAGCACCCAGCCGCGCAGCGGACGTTCGGCGGTGGTATCGAAGTGCGCGACCTGGCCGACGGCATGGACGGCGGCATCCGTTCGGCCGGCCGCGACCGCGGCGACCGCGTGGTCCGCCACGGCCGACAGCGCCTGCTGCAGGGAATCCTGGACGGTCGGCAGGCCGGGTTGCACCTGCCATCCGGCGTAGCGAGTGCCGTCGTACTCCAGGCCGACGGCGAGGCGCCGGACCGCCGTGCTCACGCTCCCGGCAGGGAATCGATGAGCCGACGCGCCTCCTGCTTCTGGGACGCGCTGCCCTCGGCAAGCACTTCCTGCAGGATGTTGCGGGCACCGTCGGGGTCGCCCATGTCCATGTAGGCGCGTGCGAGATCGAGCTTGGTGCCGACTTCGCTCATGGTGACCGGCTCGAGCTCCGACAGCTGCGGCAACTGCTCGGTGCCGAGGCGGTCGCGTGCGGTCGGCGCATGATCCGCGTCTTCCATGGAGCCGCCGACATCGAGGTCGATCGCGTCGAGTTCGAGCTTCGGCATCATCGAGGTTGCGCTGGTGCCGCCGCCCACCGGCAGCAGCGCCGTGCCTTCGCCGTCATCGTCGCCGAATGACGCCAGCTGCGTGCTGTCGTCGCGCCGTGCGATCCGCGTGGTTTCTTCGCCGAAGGCGGACGACGTCGCGGTTGCGTCGTCGGCATCCGGCAGGTCGCCGATGTCGAGGTCGAGCCCGAGGTCGTCGATCGACATCTCGGCGGTCGCATCGGTCGGC
>JANNKZ010000191.1:0-12241 GCA_031396515.1 Gammaproteobacteria bacterium | reverse complement strand
TGGTCGGAGCGCTCGGGGTCGTCGTGGGATCGATGATTACTGCGCTTGCTGCGCGGAACTGACGGCTGCGGTCTCGGCCGGTTTCTTGAACTGCGGGTCGTTCGCGTACTGGTCCTCGACGCCGTCCCAGTTAGCGCCCGCAGGAATGGCATTGCGCACCCGCGGCGCCGCAGAGACAGCGGCCTCGAGGTCGGCTTTGATGCCCGGTCCGGCCGTCAGCGCGATGCCCCGCGGTTTCGCGGCCGCCGCGCCGATGCCTTCCCAATCGATCGCTTCCGCGTGCTCGGCCACGCGCTTCCAGAGTATCGCCTTCGGTTTGACGGTTTTCTGGCGCAGCGCCTTCGGCACGTCGGTCCAGTCGCGCTTGTCGTCGACCAGCGGCTCATAGGCCTGCACCAGCAACTCGTCGCCGCGCCAGCCGAGAACCACCGGCTGATTCACGACGGTCACCTTCGTACCGTCGGGCACCGCGTCATAGATCTTCGCGATGTCCTCGGGATAGAGCCTGACGCATCCAGCGCTCGCGCGCATGCCGACGGCGGGCGGCTTGTTGGTACCGTGGATCAGGTAACTCGGCCAGCCGAGCCGCATCATGTGACGGCCGAGCGGATTGTCCGGGCCAGGCGGCACGGTCGGCGGGAGGATGTCGCCCTCCTTCGCGTGCTCCTGGCGCACGGACTGTGGCGGCGTCCAGGTCGGGTCCTTGATGTGCGAGACGACCTTGGTGCTGCCTTCGGGCGTCGCCCAGCCAACCTTGCCGATGCCGATGGGATGCGTGATCACTTCGACCGGTGCGCCCTTTTCCCGCTTCGGGTAGTAATAAAGGCGCATCGCCGCGAGATTCAGCACCAGGCCCTCGCGCGGAGCGTCCGGCAGGATGAACTCGGTCGGCAGCACGATCGTCGTGCCATCGCCCGGCAGCCAGGGATCGACGCCGGGATTCGCGCGCACCAGTTCGTTGTAACCGACGTTGAAGCGGCGCGCGATGTCGGCGAAGGTGTCTTCCTTCCGCGACACCGTGACCTGCAGGCGGCCGACGACGTCCTGATCGGCGGGCACGATGAACCGGTGGGTCGCCGCGGCGAGCGGGAGTTCCGGGACCACGGGGACCGCAGCCACCGGCTGCTCGGGGGCCCGTGGCCTCTTCTTCCAGAGCGACTCAAATGGCGTGCAGCCGGCTGCGGCGATCGCGAGCGCGACCAGCCATGCAATGCGCGGGACCTGCCGGTTCATGGGCAGATATTATCCACGCAAACGCGCGCCAATCACCAGATTTTCACGCGCTCCTCGGGCTTGCGCCACAGGCGATCGCCCTCGCGCAGGCCGAAAGCCGAGTAAAACTCTTCCATGTTCGACACGACGCCGTTGGCCCGGAATTCGCTCGGCGAATGCGGGTCCGATAGCACGACCTCGCGCATCAGGCCCTCGCGCCACTTCGTGCGGTAGGCCTGCGCGTATCCCAGAAAGAACCGCTGCGGGCCGGTATATCCGTCGATGACCGGCGCTTCGGCGCCGTTCAGCGAGTGGATGTAGGCGCGGTACGCGACCGCAGCGCCCGACAGGTCGCCGATGTTCTCGCCCAGGGTCAGTTCGCCGTTGACGTTGAGGCCAGGCAGCGCCTCGAACGCGCTGTACTGCTGGACCAGGCCCGCGGCTTTCGACTTGAACTTGTCGTTGTCCTCGGCCGTCCACCAGTCGCGCAGGTTGCCGTCGCCATCGTACTGGCGGCCGCGGTCGTCGAAACCGTGGCTGATCTCATGGCCGATCACCGAACCGATCGCGCCGTAGTTCGCCGCGTCGTCCGCCTGCATGTTGAAATACGGCGGCTGCAGGAACGCGGCCGGGAACACGATCTCGTTGTTGGTCGGCAGGTAATAGGCATTGACCGTCTGCGGCGTCATGAACCACTCGGTCGGGTCCTTCGGCTGGCCGGCGCGTGCCGCCTGCCATTCCCACTCGAACTGGTTCGCGCGCATCACGTTGCCTGCCAGGTCACCTCGCTCGATCACCAGGCC
Organism: Gammaproteobacteria bacterium; assembly: GCA_031396515.1. GTDB lineage: Bacteria > Pseudomonadota > Gammaproteobacteria > Steroidobacterales > Steroidobacteraceae > SCUD01. The sequence goes on along the minus strand of JANNKZ010000191.1, from coordinate 10,226 downwards.
CGCGTAGTCGCGCCACTTGTCCGGGTAGGCGATCTTGACGTTGATCTTGCGCAGCTTCGTGTGCGCCTCGGCGCGGGTCGCCGCGCTCATCCATTCGAGCTGGTCGATGTCGCGGTCGAATTCTTCCAGCAGGTTGCGCACCAGGCGGTCCATGCGCGCCTTCGCCTCCGGCGGGAAATGCCGCGCCACGTAGGCCGCGCCGATCGCCTCGCCCATCGCATTGTCGGTTTCCGACACCGCGCGCTTCCAGCGCGGGCGCAGCGCCTCGGTGCCGCGCAGCGTGCGCGAATTGAAATCGAACGAGGCTTCGACGAAAGCCGCCGGCAGCACGCGCGCATACGCGCCGATCGTGCGCACGATCAGGTAGTCCTTCCACACCGCGAGTTCCGAGCCGTGCAGGTGGCCGCCGAGCGCGGTCGCGTAGGTCGGCTGGCGCACGATGAAGTCGCCGCCCGGGAGCTTGCTCTCGGTCAGGTAGGACTTCCATTCGAACTTCGGCGCGACCTCGTAGGCCGACTGCACGCTGTGCCGGTTGTAGGTCGCGATCGGATCGCGGTTCTGCACCGGCGTCCACTGGTCGGTCGCGATGGCGGTCTCGAGCGCGAGAATCTTCTCGGCGCGCGCCTGGCCGTCCTTCATGCCGGCGAGCGTAAACAGTTTCGCGAGGTACTCAGCGTACTTGGTGCGGAAGTTGACGTAGGCCTCTTCCGTCTTCAGGTAGTAGTCGCGATTCGGCATCCCGAGGCCGTCCTGCGTCAGGTAAGCGACGTTGTGCGTGGAATTGCGCGCGTCGGGATAGACATAGACGCCGATCGGCACGCTGATGCCGAGGCCTTGCGCACGGCCGAAGAAGCGCGCGAGCGCAGTCGGCCCATCGATCGCCTCGATCTCCGCGAAGAGCGGCTTCAGGGGCTCGATGCCGCGCGCCTCGACGCGCGCCTCGTCCATGAAACTCGCGTACATGTCGGCGAGCTTGCCCTTGTCCTCCAGCAGGATCGCCTGCACGTCGGCCTGCGCCTTCTCGAACAGCATGATGCCGATGCCGGCGCTCGCGTATTCCGCCGGGAACTCGGTGGTCTTCAGCCAGGTGCCGTTGACGTGGCGGAACAGGTCGTCCTGCGGACGCACCGTCGCGTCCATCGCGGTCGGGTCGATGCCGGAGACGGGCGGCGCACCGGAGTCGTCGGCGCCGGCGGTGGCGGCGGTTGCGAGCAACAGGACGGGCAGCAATTTGCGAAGCGACATGCCGGGACTCCAGGGCCTGCGGGGGCGCGAAGTATAAGGCAGGGGTCCGGCAGCCAGGTTCCGCGACGCGGCGAGCCGTGTCAGACGCGCGCCGCCCTGAGCGCGAGCGGCCAGGCGAGTGCGCGCCGGCCCGGGCCCCAGGCAGCGGCGAGTGGTGCGGCGATCAGCACGACCGGATCGCGGCCGCAGCGCTCGCGATAGCGTTTCACGGCGGACCAGGTGCCGATGTAGCCGAGCGCGGATTCGAGGTCCCAGTCGGCGCGCATCTCGAAGGGCGGTGCCTCGACCGCCGGGAAGGGCGGCACGAGATCGCGATAGCCCTCCTCCACGTGGCGTCGCTCGCGCGGCCAGTAGGGGCCGACCACGTCACGCGAGAAATCCAGGAGCAGCCGTTCGATCCCGGGCGTCGCGCGGAATTTGCCGTAGCTCCAGACCGCGAGCAGGCCGCCGGGACGGAGCACGCGCTGCACCTCAGCGACGAATGCGTTCCAGTCGAACCAGTGCGCAGCCTGCGCGGCGACGACGAGATCGGCGCTGCGGTCGGCGATGCCGATCGCCTCGGCGGGTTCAGGGCGATATTCGACGCGCGGATGCGGGCGGGCGGCAGCGAGCTGGGCCGCGCTGGCGTCGGTCGCGATCACCGCATCGAAATGTTCCGCGAGGCCGAGTGCCGCCTGGCCGTTGCCGGTCGCGACATCGACGGCGAGCCGCGTACCCGGCGACTGCGCGGCGAGCCATTCGTAGAGCGCGGGCGCGTAGCCCGGTCGATACCTTTCATAGGCGTCGGAGTGGCTCGAGAAGTGATCCTTGAATCCCGGCGCGGCGGACATGCGCCGATTGTATGCGGGCAAAAAAAGACCCCGGGTTTTGAGGCCCGGGGCTGAAATGCGGACTTTCGGTGAAGGGAAGGAAGTCCGCTAGGGGATACTGACGTAGACAAAAATCACGGTCCAAAGACTAGCGTCGGCGACTGGAGACCGGCGTGAAACGGGCCACAGTTTGGAGAACAGCGGAAATACCCTATGGAATCAGCGGGTTAAGGCTTGACGCGGGGATCCCAGTACTCGACACCGGAGGGCGCCGCCCGGCTGCGCGAGGAACTAGACCGTCTCTGGCGCGTCGAGCGGCCCGCCGTCACCCGTTCCGTGTCGGAAGCCGCGGCCCAGGGCGACCGCTCGGAAAATGCCGAATACACCTATGGAAAGAAGCGCCTGCGCGAGATTGACCGGCGCGTCCGCTTCCTGCGCGGCCGCCTCGACGGGCTCGTGATCGTGGCGGAACCGCCGACCGACCGCTCCCGGGTATTTTTCGGCGCCTGGGTCACCATCGAGGACGAAACCGGCCTGAGCCGCCGTCACCGGATCGTCGGACCGGACGAATTCGACCGCGAACCCGGTTACATCAGCATGGACTCGCCGCTTGGCAAAGCCCTCATCGGCCGTCGCATCGACGATGAGTTCGAGGTCGAACTGCCCGCCGGCCCGCAGCGCTACGCGGTGGTCGCCATCGAGTATTAGATGACGCGGATATTCTTGAACTGCCAGGGATCGCTTTCGTCGAGGTCCTCGGGGAACAGGCGGCCGCGGTCGAAGAGCGGCGTCCAGTCGGTGAACTTGCCGACGACCGGCCCGAGGTAAGGCATGCAGATCTCGAGATTGCGATGGAAATCGATCTCGTCCGGTTCGACCACGCCCGCGGCCGGATTCTCGATCGCCCAGATCATGGCGGAGAGCGCGGACACCGTGACCTGCAGCGAGGTCGCGCTGTTGTGCGGCGCGAGCTTGCGCGCCTCGTCGATCGAGAGCTGCGACCCGTACCAGTAGGCATTCTTGCCGTGGCCGGCGAGCAGCACGCCGAGCTCGTCGATGCCGTTGGTGATGTCGCCCATCATGATCCGCTTGTGCTCCTGCAGCTGGTAGTTGCGGCCGCAGAATTCGTGCACCGACAGCACCGCGTTGTCGGACGGGTGATAGGCGTAATGCACGGTCGGGCGGTACGTCACGCGGTCGTTCTGCCGAACGGTCAGGAAGTCGGAAATGGAGATCGACTCGCCGTGCGTGATCAGGAAACCGTGGAAGTGTTTCGCCTCGGGCGTCCAGGTCCGCACGCGCGTCGCGCACCCGGGCTGCGTCAGGTAGATCGCGCTCTTTCGCCCGAAGTCGTGCTGGCGCGCGTCGCGCGGGAAGTGCCGCTCGTGCGTGCCCCAGCCGAGCTCGGCCGGCTGGCTGCCTTCGCTGACGAAGCCGTCCACCGACCAGGTGTTGACGAACTCGTCCGGTTGCTTCGGCCGGTTGGACACCTGGGTGTCGCGTTCCGCGATGTGGATGACCTTGACGCCGAGCGTCTTCGCGAGCGCCGCCCATTCGTCGCGGCTCTTCGGCTCGTCCGTCGCCTGGCCGGTCGCGGCGGCGATGTCGAGCAGCGCCTGCTTGACGAAGTGCGAGACCAGCCCCGGGTTCGCGCCGTGCGTGATCACCGCGGTCGGGCCGTTGGTCCAGGTCTTGCGCAGTTCGATGATCTCTTCGCGCAGCGCATAGTTCGTCCGGCGGCTCGCCGGGATGTTGGGATCCGTGTACCCGCCCGGCCAGGGCTCGATACAGGTGTCGAGATAGAGCGCGCCTTTCTCGTGGCACAGCTTGATCAGCGCGACGCTCGAGACGTCGACCGAGAGGTTCAGCACGAAGTCGCCGCGGCCGACCAGCGGATCGAGGACGTGGCGGAAGTTCTCGCGCGTCAGCGGATGCTTGATGAACTTGATGCCGTATTCGCCCGCTTCCTCGCGGCCGGCGTCGTCCGCCGTCACAATGGTGATGCGATCCACCGACAATCCGCCGACATGGCGCAAGATGAGCGGCAGGACGCCCTGGCCGATGCTGCCGAAGCCGATGAAGATCAGGCGGCCGGGAAAGTGCGTGTGGATTGTGTGCGTGGTCATGGCGCAAAATGTACCGTAATTCCATGAAGAAGTGGCGCTATCCGCTGGTCCTGCTGGGCATCTACACGGTGATCTGGGCCGCGCTCGCGATCGATCCCGTGTACCGCGACGACTGGCTGCTCGAGAACATCCTCGTCGTCGTGTTGGTGCCGGCGCTGATCCTCACGGCCAAGCGCCTGCGGTTCACCGACTTCACGTACACCTGCCTGTTCCTGTTCTTCGTGCTGCACGCGATCGGCTCGCATTACACCTACGCGCTCGTGCCCTACGACGAATGGTTCCAGTCGCTGACTGGCGGCACGCTAAATGAATTGCTCGGATTCGAGCGCAATCATTTCGACCGGCTCGTCCATTTCCTGTACGGGATCCTCGTCACGCCGGCCGTGATCGAGCTGTTCGCGCACTACGGCCGTTACCCCGCCGTCTGGGCCGTGCTGTTCCCCACCTTCTTCATCTGGGCGCACGCGGGACTTTATGAAGTCGTCGAATGGGGCGCCGCGACCTGGTTCGGCGGCGACCTCGGCATGGCCTATCTCGGCACGCAGGGCGACATCTGGGATGCGCACAAGGACATGGCGCTCGCGTTCGCGGGCACTGCGATCGTCATGGTCGCGTATGCGGTCGCCGGCAGGCTGCCGGTCAAGCGCGGCTGATTCAGGCTTTCTGGAACGGGAACGGCGCCGGCCGCGAGCGGTCCTGGCGGGCGCGCTCGGCGGCGACTGCGCGGCGCCAGAATTCGCGCTCGTCGTTCGATACGGGCGGCAACGCCGGACGCTCCTGCTCGCCGAAATGTCTGGCCTCGTCCATGGCAGGTAAGATGCGGAGCTTCGGAAAATGGTTGCAAGTCCACTCATCTCGACCGCCGCGCTCGCCGAACGGCTGACCGACCCGGACTGGGTGGTCGCCGACTGCCGCTTCGATCTCGGGGATCCGCAGGCAGGCGTCGCCGCCTGGCGCGCCGGCCACATTCCGCGCGCGATCCACGTCGACCTCGAATGCGACCTCGCGGTCGCGGTCGCGCCGCACACCGGCCGGCATCCGCTGCCCGAGCCTGCGGCATTCGCCGCGACCCTGTCGCGGCTCGGCATCGGCAACCAGAGCCGGGTCGTCTGCTACGACGCCGGCAACGCTGCCTATGCCTCTCGGTTCTGGTGGATGCTCCGCTATGTCGGACACGACTCGGTGCAGGTGCTCGACGGCGGATTCGCCGCCTGGGTCGCCGAAGGCCGGCCGGTTGCGATGGATGACCGGCCGCGGCCCACCGCCCGCTTCGTCGCGAACCCGCAGCCATCGATGCTCCTGGACGTGGCGGCCGTCACCGCGGCGCTCGCCCGCGGCGAGCGCGTCGTCGACCTGCGCGGCGCCGAGCGCTTCCGCGGCGAGGTCGAGCCGCTCGACACGATCGCCGGCCACGTGCCGGGCGCCGTCAACCTGCCCTTCCCGCAGAATCTCGACGCTGACGGGCGCTTCCGGGCGCCGGCAGAGATAGCGGAAATGTGGCGGGCACGCACGGGCGCGGCGCCGGGGCACGCGCCGATCTGCATGTGCGGTTCCGGCGTGACCGCTTGCCAGGGCCTGCTCGCGCTCGAAATCGCGGGCATCCGCGGCGGCCGGCTGTACGCGGGCTCCTGGAGCGTGTGGATCCGCGACCCCGCGCGGCCGGTCGCCCGCGGCCCGGCCTGATCTGTTATCTTCCGCGCCCTCTGGCCTCGAACAGGACCGCCAAGTTGGACAGTTCGACGCGCGGTGCGGTGACGCCGCGGCCCTGGAGCATCGACGACTCCAACGACCTGTACGCCGTGCGCTCCTGGGGCGGCGGCTACTTCGGCATCAATGCCGCAGGCCACGTCGTCTGCCATCCGCGCCGCGACGCCGGCCGCGAAATCGACCTGTACGAAGTCGTGCGCCAGCTCGGCGCACGCGACTTCACGGCGCCGATGGTGCTGCGCTTCTCCGACATCCTGCGCGACCGCCTGCGCTCGCTGCATGACGCGTTCGCGGCCGCGATCGCGGAGAACGATTACAAGAACCGCTACTCGGCGGTGTTCCCGATCAAGGTCAACCAGCAGCGCCTGGTCGTCGAGGAGGTCTATCGCGGCAGCGCCGACCTCGGCTTTGGCCTCGAGTGCGGATCCAAGCCGGAACTGCTCGCGGTCATGGCGATGACCGAGGACGCGCCGGACCGGCTCATCATCTGCAACGGCTTCAAGGACGACAGCTACATCGAGATGGTGATCCTCGCAACCAAGCTCGGCCGCAAGATCATCCCGGTGGTCGAGAACTTCTCAGAGCTCGGTTACATCCTGCGCCACGCGGAGAAGTACCAGGTGCGTCCGCAGATCGGCGTGCGGGTGAAGCTCGCGGCCGAGGGCGCGGGCCGCTGGCGTGAATCCGCGGGCGACCGCTCGAAGTTCGGCCTGTTCACGACCGAAATGCTCGAGCTCGTCGACGTGCTGCGATCGCACGGCATGCTCGACTGCCTGAAGCTCGTCCACTGCCACCCGGGCTCGCAGCTGCACGACATCCGCCGCGTCAAGGACGCGGTCAACGAGCTCGCCCTGGTGTACGCCGAGCTCGCGCGGCTCGGCGCCGGCCTCGAGTACATCGACGTCGGCGGCGGCCTCGGCATCGACTACGACGGCTCGCGCACCAACTTCGAGTCGTCGACCAATTATTCGCTGCGCGAATATGCGAGCGACGTCGTTTACCGCGTCGCGAGCGTCTGCAACGCGCGCGGGCTCGCGCACCCGGTGATCATCAGCGAATCGGGCCGCGCGATCACCGCGCACCACAGCGTGCTGGTGTTCAATGTGCTGGGCGCCGCGCGCCTCGACGTGTTCAGCGCGCCCGATCGCGCGAAAGTCGACGACGGTGACCTGCCACAACCGGTCCAGGACTTGTTCGAGGCGCACGCGACCGTCAGCGAGCGCCGCCTGGTCGAGTGCTGGCACGACGCCCAGCAGGCCCGCGAGCAGGCGCAGCAGATGTTCAGCCTCGGCTACCTCAGCATCGAGATGCGCAGCCTTGCCGAGCGGCTGTATTGGGCGACCTGCGCGCGCGTGCGCGACATGACGCGCAAGCTCGACCGCATCCCGGAGGAACTCGAGGACCTCGAGACCATCCTGTCCGACATCTATTTCTGCAACATGTCGGTGTTCCAGTCCCTGCCCGACAGCTGGGCGATCGACCAGCTGTTCCCGATCACGCCGCTGCACCGGCTCGACGAACGGCCGATGCGCAGCGCCGTGCTCGCGGACATCACCTGCGATTCCGACGGCAAGATCGACCGCTTCGTTTCGCCGCGCGACGTCAAGCGCGCGCTCGAGGTGCACGAGCTGAAGGACGGCGAGGACTATTTCCTTGCGGCCTTCCTGGTCGGCGCCTACCAGGAGACGCTCGGCGACCTGCACAACCTGTTCGGCGACACGCATGTCGTGCACATCCGCCAGGACGACGAGCACGGCTGGTGGATCGAGGAGACGGTCAAGGGCGACACCGCGAGCACCGTGCTCGGCTACATGCAGTACGACACCAGCGAGCTCTACCCGCGCTTCGCGCGCGATTGCGAGCGCGCGATGCGCGACGGCCGCCTGTCGGTGGCCGAGGGCCAGGCGCTGAAACGCTTCTACGAATTGGAACTCGCGGGCTACACCTATCTCGAACCGGACGGAGCTACCTGATGAACATCCACACCCTTCTCCCCGCTGCCGCGCTCGCGGCAGCCACGTTCCTGGCGGCCGCGCACGACGGCGCGCCGGACGCAGCGACCGCTGCAACGCTCGACCGTTCGCTCGCTGGCGACCATCGCAGTGATGCCAACAAGGCGCGCGATGTGTGGCGCCATCCGAAGGAGACGCTGCTGTTCTTCGGCCTGCGGCAGGACATGACGGTGATGGAAGTCTGGCCGGGCGGCGGCGCCTGGTACACCGAAGTGCTGGCGCCGACGCTGCGCGAGCACGGGCGCCTGATCCTCGCGAGCTGGGACCCGAAGTCCACGAGCAGCTACGTGCAGGAGAATTCGAAGAAGCTCGCCGCGAAGCTGGCCGAGCGCCCGGGCCTCTATGACCGCGTCACGATGACGGCATTGCAGAACCCGAACGAGCTGAAGCCCGTGCCTGACAACAGCGTCAATATGGTGCTGACCTTCCGGAACATCCACAGCTGGATGGGCAGCGACAGTGCCGAGGAGATGTTCGCGGCCATGTTCGCGGCGCTGAAGCCGGGCGGCATCCTGGGTGTGACCGAGCACCGCGCCCGCAACGAATTACCGCAGGATCCCAAGGGCAAGACCGGCTACGTGCGCACCGATTACGCGATCGCGCTCGCGAAGGCGGCCGGCTTCGAACTGGTCGGCGAGAGTGAGATCAACGCGAACCCGAAGGACACGAAGGACCACCCGAACGGCGTGTGGTCGCTGCCGCCGACGTTCCGCGGCGGCGACGTGGACCGCGAGCGCTTCGCCGCGATCGGCGAGAGCGACCGCATGACGCTGAAGTTCCGCAAGCCCGATTGAGGACTTGACCGGGGCCCTTGGCCTAGCGTCGATGCTGCAACCGACACCGAAGCCGATCGAGGAATGGCGCGGCGTCGATGAAACGGTATTCCGGGAAGAGATCGTCACCCGGTACCGTCCCGCGGTGTTGCGCGGCCTCGTCAGCCACTGGCCCGCGGTGCAGGCGGCATCGCGCGGAGCCGCCGAGGCCAGCCGTTACCTGACCGATCTCGACAACGGCCACCCAGTGGACGCGATCCTGATGCCGCCCGAGGCGCGCGGAAGGATTGCCTACAACGACGCCATGGACGGCTTCAACTTCGCCCGCAGCCGACTGGCGGTGTCCGCCATCGTCGAGCAGCTGTCGCGTTACGCGCTGTTCGAGAATCCCCCGTCCGTGGCCGTGCAGAGCGCGCTGATCCCCGACTGCCTTCCGGGATTTATCGAGGACAACCGCCTGCCCATCCTCGACCCGGCGGTGGCGCCGCGGCTCTGGCTCGGAAACCGTGTGACCGTTCCCGCCCACTTCGACGAATCGGACAATGTGGCCTGCGTCGTGGCCGGCCGGCGCCGCTTCACGCTGTTCCCGCCGGAGCAGGTCGCCAACCTGTACATCGGTCCGCTCGACTTCGCGCCGACCGGCGCGGCGATGAGCCTGGTGCCGTTCGCCGATCCGGATTTCGGGCGGTTTCCGAAGTTCCGGGACGCGCTCGCGGCCGCCTGCACGGCGGAACTCGGGCCGGGCGACGCGCTCTTCATCCCGACCCTGTGGTGGCACCACGTCGAGTCGCTCGATCAGAAGTTCAACGTGCTGGTGAACTACTGGTGGCACGGCACGCTCGGAGCGGTCGAGCGGACGGCGTCGGGGATGGACTGCCTCCTGCACGGCCTGGTCAACCTGCGGTCGATGCCGCCGGATCTGCGCAGGGCCTGGGCAGCGCTGTTTCATCATTATGTGTTCGACGCAGGCGACGATGATTTCGCACACCTGCCGCCGCACCGGCGCGGCCTGCTCGCGGGATCGTCTCCGGAAGACGCGCAGAAGATCAGGAACCTGTTGATCGCGAGGCTCCAGCGCTGAGCCTCAGCCGGGCGTGCGCCCGTCGATCCAGGTTTCCAGCACTTTCAGTTGGTCGTCGACCAGCACCAGGTTCGCGCGGTAGCCCGGCGCAATCCGTCCCAGCTCGTGGCCCAGCCTCAGGAATTCGGCCGGATACCGGCTGGCCATGCGCGCAGCCGTCGGCAGGTCCAGGCCCAGGAGTTCGACCGCATTCCGGACGGTCGTCGCCATGTCGGTGTCGGATCCGGCGAGCGTGCCGTCCTCGTCTACGAGCACGCCGTCCATGACAGAGATCGTGCGGCCCTGCAGCGTGAACGACTTCTGCGGCGCGCCCACGCTCGGCATGGCGTCCGTCACCAGCATGAAGCGGTCATGGCGCTTGCAGCGCAGCGCGATGCGCAGCACCGTCGGGTCCACGTGCCGTCCGTCCACGATGATCCCGCACCGGCTGTCCTGGTCATCGAGCGCGGCCCCGACGACGCCTGGTTCGCGGC
>JANNKZ010000115.1:0-8011 GCA_031396515.1 Gammaproteobacteria bacterium | reverse complement strand
CACCAGTGGCAACGTCGTGCGCGCGGACTACTGCGCGAGACGTGATCAGGGCCTGCACAAGAATGACGAATCATTCTGCTGTTCGGGCGATGCGCGCCAGGCGAACTTCTGGGAACGCATCGGCCGGCCAAACCTGAAGATCTGCCGCTAGACCCTGGCTTCAGCCGCGCAGGCGGCGCGCGACGTCGCTGGCGAGCCGGCGGCTGACGGCGAGGCTGCCGGCGCCGTTGCGGAGCCTCACCGTGTGATGGCCCTCGGCATCGCGTTCGAGGCACTCGACGTGCTCGATCGCGACCAGCGAGTTCCGGTGCACGCGGACGAAGCGCGCGCCGAACTCGTCCTCGAGCTCCTTCAGCGGTTCCTCGATCAACTCGTCGCCGCCCGTGTGCCGGAGCGTCGTGTACTTCTGTTCGGCGATGAAGCAGAGCACCTGCTCGATCGGGATCAGGCGCTACTCGTCGCGCACGCGCACGGCGATGCGGGTACGCGGGCCACCCGTGCCCTCGGCGATGCGCGTGAGCGGGGCGCGCGTCGGCCGACGCGCGCGGGCGAGCGCTTCCTGGAGCTTTTCCGCCCGCACCGGTTTCATCAGGTAGCCCGCGGCCTGGGCGTCGAAGGCTTCGAGCGCATGTTGCTCGAAGGCGGTCGTGAAGATGACCGCTGGCGGCTCCGGCATGCGCGCGAGATGGTGCGCGGCCTCGAGTCCGTCCATGCCGGGCATGCGGATGTCGAGCAGGATGACTTCGGGTTTCAGGCGCCCGGCGAGCAGCAGTGCTTCCTCGCCGCCGGAGGCGACGCCGGCGAGCTCCACGTCCGGCAGCTCCTCGACCAGATGCGACAGCCGCTCGCGGGCAAGCGGTTCGTCGTCCACGACCAGCACGCGCAGCTTCATGCCGGCACGCCCGCGGGAAAGCGCAAGGTCACCAGGAAATGCTCGGGCGCTTCGATCACCTCGACGGTGGCCTCGCCCGGGAACATCAGCTCCAGTCGCTGGCGCACGTTGTCGAGGCCGATCCGGTGTCCCGGGCGGCGCGCAACGAGTTTCGGCTCGACCGGATTGCCGATGGTGATGACGGCGTGCTTGCCGTCCTGGCGGCCGGTGACGCGGATCGTGCCGCCGGGCTTCAGCGGCTCGATACCGTGATACACCGCGTTCTCCAGCAGCGGCTGCAGGATCAGCGCTGGCACCTGCGCGTCCATCGGCAGCGCATCGACCTGCCAGTCCACCTTCAGGCGATCGCCGAGCCGCAGGCGCTCGACGCGTTCGTAAGCCCGCGCGATCTCGATCTCGTGCGCGAGCGGAATGCGCTCGCGGTGCTCGCGCAGCGACGCGCGGAACAGGTCGGAGAGATCCGCGATCGCCTGCTCGGCGCCGCGCGGGTTGCTGCGCGTCAGCGAGGCGATCGTGTTCATGCTGTTGAACAGGAAATGCGGGCGGATGCGGGCCTGCAGCGCGCGCACGCGCGCCTGCGCTTCGGCTTCGACGTTGCTGCGCCATTGGTGCGTGACGTAGAAGTAGCGCAGCGCCAGGCCGCCCGCGATCGCGCAGACCGCGAGGTTGCGGCCGAGCTCCTTGAGGTGCTCCAGGTCGAACGAAGCGGGCGGCATGCCGAGGCGGCGGTTCATCATTTCGGTGAACTGCCACGATCCCTCGGTCACGAGCGCCGTCACCACGAGCATCAACACGAGCGCGACGATCGAGCCTTTCGCAACGTCGAGCTGCGACAGCTGGCCGCGCAACATGCAAAGAGCGGCGGCCGTGCCGAGCGCCGCCCAGAGCAGGAACATCGACGTCTGCGCGAGGTCGGGCCAGAACTGCTCTGGAAAGAAATCGTGGCGCGCGAGCGTCAGGAGCATGGCCACGAGTTCCGCGATCAGGACCACCGCGAGCACGCTCTGCGCGCGGCAGAAATCGGGCAGGTAGAAATCCGGGCGCTCGCGGCGGGTGCTCACCGGTCGCTCCGGTCGAACAGCGGCGTCTTCAGCCGGAAGATCGTCGAGATGTCCTCTTCACCGTGGCCCGCGGCGAGGAGAGTCGCGTAGTCGGCGAGCGTCGTCTCGACGACCGGCAGTTTCGCGCCGTGACGCGCGGCCATGTCGCGGCAGATGCGCAGGTCCTTGTCGTGCAGCCGCACGCGGAACCCGGCCGGATAGTCGCCGCGCAGCATGAAGGGCGCGCGGTTGACGAAATACCAGGAGGCGCCGGCGCCCTGGCCGAGGATCTCGATGACGCGGTCGAGCGGCAGCCCTTCGGCCTGCGCGAACGCCATCGCTTCTGCCGCGACCTGGATCGCTCCCGCACAGAGAATCTGGTTGGTCGCCTTGGTCGCCTGGCCCGCGCCATTCGGTCCCATGTGCACGATGGTCTTGCCGAGCGCCGCGAGCGCGGGCTGCGCGCGCGCAAAGACGGCTTCGTCGCCGCCGCACATGATCGCGAGCGTCGCTTTCCTCGCGCCCTCGACGCCGCCGCTGACCGGGCAGTCGAGGAGCGCTGCGCCCGCGGCTTCGAGGCGCCTCGCCGCCTCGCGCGCGGTGTCGGCGGCGACGGTCGAGCAGTCAATGACAATGGCGGACTTGCGGATGTTCGGGATCAGCGCATCGACGACCGCGAGCAGGTCGGCGTCGGCCGAGACGCAGGTGACGACGGCATCGCAGGCAGCGGCAAGCTCAGCCGGCGAAGCGAATACGCGGCTGCCGGTTTCCGCGGCGAACGCGCGCGCGCGCGCAGCCGTGCGGTTCCAGACCCCGGTGAGCATGCCGGCGCGATGCAGGTTGCGGGCCATGTGCTGGCCCATCGCGCCCAATCCAATGAATCCGACGTCCATGGCGGGCCTTATTCTGCCCGCTTTGGTCCGTCAGCTGCAGTAATCGTCTACGGCCTGCTTGGCGCGGGCGCGGGCTTCGTCCAGTTCCTTGTCGCTCAGGTAGACGCGCTTGCCGTCCTGTTCGCGGAACAGGCGGCGCGACTGGATGTAGGTCTGGTAGCGATCCTGGGCGATCTTGCACTGCTCGACTTTCGCTTTCTCGGCGTCGTTGCGCGCGGCGTTGAGCATCTCGTTCGACGTGCTCGGCGGCGGCGGCGGCGTGGTCGAACCGGACGGCTGGCCCGATCCGTCGTTGCCCGAGTCATCGGCGCCATCGTTGTAGCTGTCGTCCGACCCTTCTTCCGTGCCGTCGTCGAGATCGCCGACGGCCTGCTCGAATACCTCCAGCACTCTCGCATCGGACTGATGCGGCGGCAGGTCGGTGTAGTGGATCTGGCCGGTCGAATCGACCCACTTATAGACGGTTTCCGCCCCCGCGACCGCCGTCAGGCCGGCCAGTACGAGCGTCATCAGGATTCGCTGGATCATCTGGACCTCCGCGCAAGGGGGCAGTGTGGCGTTTCCGGGGGGCGAAACCTTTGACCCCCGTCACACTGGGGGTTCCCGTCCACGGCAGGCAGTGTAGCCGACCGCGGTGGGGGGCTGAAAAGGGGTCAAAACCGGCGGTTTCAGGGGTTATAAGCGCGCTCGTCGTGCAGGGCGAGGTCCAGTCCCTCGATTTCCTGCTCCTTCGAAACGCGCAGGCCAATCGTGACATCGACCAGTTTCAGGATGATGAAGCTGCCGACGCCGCTGAAGGCAAGCGTGAAGGCGACGCTGCCGAGCTGGATCGCGAACTGGCCGGGAATGGTAATACCGGTCAGGAGCGCGCCGACGATGCCGCCGACCGCGTGCACGCCGAAAACATCGAGCGCATCGTCGTAGCCGAGCAGCCGCTTGAGTCGCGTGGCGGCGAAGAAGCAGGCAATCCCGGCGCAAAGCCCGATCGCGAGCGCACCTGCGGGCCCCGCGCTGCCGGAAGCGGGCGTGATGGCGACGAGTCCTGCAATGGCGCCCGAGACGATGCCGAGCGCGCTCGGCTTGCCGTGCGTCGCCCATTCCGTGCCCATCCAGGCGAGCGCCGCGGCAGCGGTTGCGATCTGCGTCACCAGCATCGCCATCCCGGCCGTGCCGTTCGCGGCGAGCGCGCTGCCGGCGTTGAATCCGAACCAGCCGACCCAGAGCAACGAGGCGCCGACCAGCGTCAGCGGCAGGTTGTGCGGGGCCATCGGCGCACTGGGGAAGCCGTGGCGGCGGCCGAGGACGAGCGCGGCGACCAGACCTGCGACGCCGGCGTTGATGTGCACGACCGTGCCGCCGGCGAAGTCGATCACGCCCCAGTCCCACAGCAGGGCGCCCGGACCGCTCCAGACCATGTGCGCCATCGGCGCATAGATCGCGGTGAACCAGAGCGCAGTGAAAACGAGGAGCGAAGCAAATTTCATGCGTTCGGCGAATGCGCCGACGATCAGAGACGGCGTGATGATCGCAAATGCGAGCTGGAACATCGCGAAAACCGACTCCGGGATCGTGCCGGTCCGCGAGTCCGCGGTGAGGCCGCTCATGAATGCCTTGCCCAGTCCGCCGACGAACTGGCCGCCCGGGTCGAAGGCAAGGCTGTAGCCGTAGATCATCCAGAGCAGCGACACCAGCGCCGTGATCGCGAAGCACTGCATCAGTACCGAGAGCGCGTTCTTGATGCGCACCATGCCGGCGTAGAAGAGGGCGAGCCCCGGCAGCGTCATCAGGAGCACGAGCGCGGTCGAGGTCAGCATCCAGGCGGTGTCGCCGCTATTCACGCAGGGTCTCCTGTGACTCGAAATTGCCGCCACCGGCCAGATACGGCGCGGCCGCCGGACCGCGAATCCCGGTAGCTTCTGCGGGAATTGCAGCATTCGTGCCAGACCGGGACCAATGGATATTCAACGGCTTACGACGCGGGCCGCGGGACGTGGGCGGCAGGCCTGCACCATTCCGGCGCAGGGTTGACGTCGCCGTGCTCGCTCGTGATGCTTGTCGGCATGTCATTCGATCCAAAGTCTCTCGACGATCTCGCGCGGAAGCTGGCGGAAGCCGTGCCGCCCGGCCTGACCGCGCTCAAGGACGACCTCCAGAACAACTTCAAGGCCGTGCTCCAGAGCGGGCTCGCGAAGCTCGATCTCGTGACGCGCCAGGAGTTCGACGTCCAGGCAGGCGTGCTGCGGCGCAGCCGCGAGCGGCTCGAAGAACTCGAGAAGCGCATCGCCGCGCTCGAGGGCAAACAGGGCTGACCGATCGCGGCGGTCGCGGGTGAACCTCGCAACCGTCCAGACCCGCGCGCAGTTCGGGCTCGATGCGCCGACGGTGCGCGTCGAGGTGTTCTGCGGCACGGGGCTTCCCCAATTCTCCGTGGTCGGGCTCGCGGAGACCGCAGTGCGCGAGAGCCGTGAGCGCGTGCGCGCGGCAATCGCCTACGGCGGCCGCGAATTCCCGCCCGGACGCGTCACGGTCAACCTGGCGCCGGCGGACCTGCCGAAAGAGGGCGGGCGCTTCGATCTCGCCATTGCGCTCGGCATCCTCGCGGCCGACGGCCAGATTCCCGCGTCGGCGCTCGACGGTATCGAGTTCTACGGCGAGCTCGCGCTCTCCGGTGAACTGCGGCCGGTCCGGGGCTCGCTCGCCGCCGCCGTGCACGCGGTGCGGGAAGGGCGACGGCTCGTCGTGCCGCGGGCGAATGCGGAGGAAGCGCGCGTCGCCGCGGGCGCGCAAGTTGCCGCCGCGGATACCCTGACGTCGGTCTGCAACGGACTGCAGGGCGGAGCGGGACTCGAATTCCGCGCCGGCTCGTCGATGCCTGCCTGCGCGGCCGCGCTACCGGATCTGGCCGATGTGCGCGGCCAGGCGGGCGCCAAGCGCGCGCTCGAAATCGCGGCGGCGGGCGGTCACAGCCTGCTGTTCATCGGGCCCCCGGGCTCGGGCAAAAGCATGCTGGCGCAGCGCCTGACGGGCCTGCTGCCGCTACTCGACGAACGCGAGGCGCTCGAGTGCGCGATGCTGCATTCGCTGGTGCGCGAACTGCCGCCGGTTGCGGAGTGGCGGCGCCGGCCGTTTCGGGCGCCGCACCATGGCGCTTCCGCCGCGGCCGTGATCGGGGGCGGCGGGCGGTTGCGGCCGGGCGAGATCTCGCTCGCGCACCACGGCGTGCTGTTTCTCGACGAACTGCCGGAGTACCGGCGCGACCTGCTGGAGGCGCTGCGCGAACCGCTGGAATCGGGATCCGTCAACGTCGCGCGCGCGGCCTGGCGCGGGCAGTTTCCCGCGCGGTTCCAGCTCGTCGCGGCGATGAATCCCTGCCCCTGCGGCTTCGCCGGCGATCCGAACGGCCGCTGCCGCTGCTCGCCGCCGATGATCCAGCGCTATCTCGCGAAACTGTCCGGCCCCTTGCTCGATCGCATCGACCTGCACGTGGACGTGCCGCGGCTCGAATACTCGGCGCTCCATCCACAGAGCGCAGCGGGGGAAGCGAGCGCCGTGGTTGCCGCGCGCGTGGCGGCTGCGCGCGCGTTGAAGGCCGCACGCGGCGCGGCGGATGTCGTGCTCGGCGCGCGCGGACATCAATTGCTGGATTCGGCGTCGCGGCAGCTCGGGCTATCGGCGCGCGCCTGTCACCGGATCCAGCGCGTCGCGCGCACGATCGCGGATCTCGGCGGAGCGGAGCGGGTGGGCGTCGTGGAACTGTCGGAAGCGATCAGCTACCGGCGGCTCGATCGCGCTCAGTTTCCCGCGGCAGCCATGTAGTCGACGGCGGCCCTCACGGCATCGTCGGCGAGATCCAGGCGGCCGCCCTTGGCAGGCATGACACCGGCGGATCCCTGGTAACCCTCGATCGCGTGCTTTTCGAGTGTTTCCCGGCCCTGCGCGACACGCGCGCCCCAGGCGGCCTTGTCGCCGAACTTCGGCGCACCCGCGAGACCGGAACCGTGGCAGGCGACGCAGGCCAGTTCGTAGACCGCCTTGCCGTCAGTGGGGAGCGCAGCGCCGGCGGATGCAGCCGAGGGCGGCGTGACCGGCGCGATGAAAGCGAGCGCGGAGTTGTCTTCACCGGCGACCGCAACCTGGCCGAAAGGCTTGATGCGCTCGTGCGCCTTGGCCTGCATCAGCGGATCGGCGGTGTCGCGGGCGCCTTTCGGACCGCTGTCCACGGCACGTGATATACCGATCAGGACCAGCGCGATCACGATCAGGATGCCCAGCACAGCGCTGAAAACGTTGACGAAATGCCGGTCGTGTTTGGCCATTCGGGAATTATAGCGCCCGGAGGCGGCGGCCGCTAAAATCGCGCTCCGGTCAAAACGCGCCCGTAGCTCAGCTGGATAGAGTGACGGTCTCCGAAGCCGTAGGTCGTGGGTTCGACTCCCGCCGGGCGCGCCATTTTTTCGCCGATCAGGGTCGTCCAGCCATGAACAAGGCCCGCCTCGAGACCTTCAGCGACGGCGTGATCGCGATCATCATCACGATCATGGTCCTCGAGCTGAAGGTGCCGCACGGCGAGAGCGCCGCCGCGCTGAATCCGCTCCTGCCGGTGTTCCTGAGCTACGTCTTGAGCTTCATCTACCTCGCGATCTACTGGAACAACCACCACCACATGCTCCACACCCTGCACAAGGTGACGGGGCCAATCCTGTGGGCGAACCTGCACCTGCTGTTCTGGTTGTCACTGATTCCGTTCACGACTGGCTGGATGGGCGAGAACCATTTCGCCGAGCTGCCGACCGCGCTCTATGGCACCGTGCTGCTGATGGCCGCCATCGCCTATTTCATCCTGCAGGCGACGATCATCGCCTCGCAGGGCGCGGACTCGCTGCTGCGCCGGGCTGTCGGCAGCGACTGGAAAGGCAAGCTGTCGCCGCTGTTCTACCTGATCGCGATACTCGCCGCTTTCGCGTCGCACTGGGCCGCCAAGGCGATCTACGTGCTGGTGGCTATGGTTTGGCTCATTCCCGATCGCCGCATCGAGCGCGCGCTCGTTCAGAAGGATATCGCCGCATGAAACACATTCAGGTGCTCCTGCCCGCCCTCGTACTGACGCTCTGCGCACCGGCGGTGTCTGCGGAGAACTTCCGCTGCGGCCAGAGGATCGCCTCGCCGGACATGTCGGTGGACGAGCT
>JANNKZ010000100.1:0-1626 GCA_031396515.1 Gammaproteobacteria bacterium | reverse complement strand
GTTTCGATCAATGCGAAATCCGAGCCTCCGGCCTTGAGTGCCTTCGCCTGCTCGGCAAACGCCGCCGTGGCGCCGTCCGGAGTCAGGGTTCCGAGCGGCTCCATCAGGACTCCGGTCGGGCCCATCGAGCCGGCCACCAGGCGGTCGCCCGCCACTTCCCGCGCCAGGCGCGCACCGGCTTCGTTCAATTCGAATACGCGATCCGCGAGCTCGTCGAGCTCGAGGCGGTAGCGATTGCCGCCGAAGGTATTCGTGGAAATGAAGTCGCTGCCCGCGTCGACATAGCCGCGATGGATGGAGCGCACCGCGTCGGGTTGCTTGACGTTCCAATTCTCCGGCGCACCTTCCGTCAATCCCGCGAGGTGCAGCATCGTCCCCATGGCGCCGTCGCCGAGGACCGCATTCTTGCTTCGCAGCAGTTCGATCAGCTTGTTCATTTACGTTCGCGGTGCATGTCCACCGCGCGCCAAAGGTACCACGACGCCGTCGTGCGATACGGCGCCCACAGCTCGCCATATCGGGCGAGCAGGCGCGGCTTCGGCAGCGTCCGCTTGCCGTAGGCGATCTTGTAGCCGAGCCGGATGCCGTAGTCGTCCACCGGCAGCACGTCGGGCCGGCCGAGCGTGAACATCAGGAACATCTCGACGGTCCAGCGGCCGACGCCGCGCGCTTCTACCAGGCGCTCGATGATGGCCTCGTTCTTCATGCGCGCGAGCGCGCGCCGCGGCGGGATCGTGCCGTCGAGCGTCCTCGCGGCGATGTCTTTGAGCGAAGCGGACTTCGCGCGCGAGAAACCGCAATCGCGCAACTGCTCATCAGGGGTCTCGACCAGCCGCGCGGGCTCCGGGCAGCAGTCGCCGCCGTAGAGCGCATAGAAGCGCCCGAGGATGGTCTTCGCCGCCTTGCCGGTGAGCTGCTGGTGGGCGACCGCCTGGACCAGCGCCTCGTAGGGCCCGACGCCGCGCTCGGAAGCGACGGCGTAGGGGCCGGCGCGGCGGATGAGCTGCGCCATCACCGGGTCGACCCGGCGCAGGTGGCGCAGCGCGTCCGTCATCCGCGCTTCATCGAATCGAAAAAGTCGCCGTTGGTCTTCGTGTCCTTCATCTTGTCGAGCAGGAACTCGACCGCAGCCAGCTCATCCATCGGGTGCAGGAGCTTGCGCAGGATCCAGATCTTGGCCAGCTCGTCCTGGGACGTGATCAACTCCTCGCGGCGCGTGCCGGAGCGGTTGATGTTGAAGGCTGGAAACACGCGCTTCTCGGAGATGCGGCGATCCAGGTGGATTTCGCTGTTGCCGGTGCCCTTGAACTCTTCGTAGATCACGTCGTCCATGCGCGAGCCGGTGTCGATCAGCGCGGTCGCGATGATCGTCAGCGAGCCGCCCTCTTCAACATTGCGCGCCGCGCCGAAAAAGCGCTTCGGGCGCTGCAGGGCGTTCGCGTCCACGCCGCCGGTCAGCACCTTGCCGGAGGCCGGCACCACGGTGTTGTAGGCGCGCGCGAGGCGGGTGATGGAATCGAGCAGGATCACCACGTCTTTCTTGTGTTCGACCAGGCGCTTCGCCTTCTCGATCACCATCTCGGCGACCTGCACGTGGCGCGAGGCCGGCTCGTCGAAGGTGGAGGA
>JANNKZ010000091.1:0-15608 GCA_031396515.1 Gammaproteobacteria bacterium | reverse complement strand
GTACCTCGACGGCCACGACTTCGTGGACATCGAGACGCCGATGCTCACCAAGGCGACGCCCGAGGGCGCCCGCGACTACCTCGTGCCTTCGCGCACGCATCCCGGCAAGTTCTTCGCGCTGCCGCAGTCGCCGCAGATCTTTAAGCAGCTCCTGATGATGAGCGGCTTCGACCGCTACTACCAGATCGTGCGCTGCTTCCGCGACGAGGACCTGCGCGCCGACCGCCAGCCGGAGTTCACGCAACTCGACATCGAGACCTCGTTCCTCGAGCAGGAACAGGTCATGGCGCTGATGGAAGGCCTGATCCGTCACATATTCTCGCGCGTGCTGAAAGTGCAGCTGCCGAGCCCGTTTCCGCGCTTGAGCTATGCCGACGCGATGCGCCGCTACGGTTCCGACAAGCCGGACCTGCGCGTCGGCCTCGAACTGACCGACGTCGCCGATCTCGTGCGCGACTGCGAGTTCAAGGTGTTCGCCGGTCCCGCCGCGGATCCGGAAGGGCGCGTCGCGGCGCTCGCCGTGCCCGGCGGCGGCGCACTGTCGCGCAAGCAGATCGACGATTACACCGCCTTCGTCGCGCGTCACGGCGCGCGCGGCCTCGCCTACATCAAGGTCAACGATCCGACCAAGGGACGTGACGGCCTGCAGTCCCCGATCCTGAAATTCCTGTCGGATGCCGCGGTCGCGGGCATTCTCGAACGCACGAAAGCCTCGTCCGGCGACCTGATCTTCTTCGGCTCCGACAAGGCGAAGGTCGTCAACGATGCGCTCGGCGCTCTGCGCCTTCAGCTCGGCCGCGACCTCGCCCTGCTCGAGGAGGGCTGGCAGCCGCTGTGGGTCGTGGATTTCCCGATGTTCGAGTGGGACGCGGACTCGAAGCGCTGGATGGCGATGCACCATCCCTTCACTGCGCCCGCGATCCCGGAAGCGGCCGCGCTCACTGCCAACCCGAAGGACGCGCGCGCGCGCGCCTACGACATGGTGCTGAATGGTTCCGAGATCGGCGGCGGCTCGATCCGCATCCATCGCGAGGACATGCAGAGCGCGGTATTCGACCTGCTCGGTATCTCGCGCGAACAGGCGACAATCAAGTTCGGCTTCCTGCTGGAGGCGCTGCGCTACGGTGCGCCGCCGCATGGCGGTATTGCCTTCGGCCTGGACCGGCTCGCGATGCTGATGTCGGGCGCGGACAGCATTCGCGAGGTGATCGCCTTCCCGAAGACGCAGTCGGCCTGGGATCCTCTGACCGATGCGCCGTCGGAAGCCGACGACGCGGCGCTCGCGGAACTGCACATCCGCGTCACGAAACCGGCGCCGCCGGCGGGCTGAGCGCTGGCTTCCACCGGCATCGCGGTCGTCTTCGTTCACGGCCTGTGGCTGAACGGGATGGAATCCTTCCTGCTGCGCGACCGGCTCAGGACGGCCGGCTTTGTACCGCACGTATTCCGTTATCCGTCGATGCACGCGTCGCTCGCCGACGTGACCAAGGCGCTCGCTGAGCGCCTGCGTTCGTTTGATGGCCCGGTGCATGTCGTCGGCCACAGCCTGGGCGGCGTGGTCGTGCTCGAGACGCTGGAACGGGAAGGGGAATTGCCGCCAGGGCGCGCCGTGCTCCTCGGCTCGCCGGTGCTGGGTTCGCGCACCGCGCGATCAATTGCGGCCTGGTCCGTTGGTCCGCAGCTCCTGGGCGCGCTCGCGGTCGCAGAGCTTGCGCGCAAACACGAGCGCCGCTGGCAGCTGCCGCGCGAGATCGGACTCATTGCCGGCAGCCGCTCAGCCGGTCTCGGACGCCTGTTCGCACAATTGCCGCAGCCGAACGACGGAACCATCTGCGTGGATGAAACACGGCTTTCCGGCGCGACTGCGCATCGGGTGCTGGATGTCAGTCATACCGGCATGCTGATGAGCCGTCTGGTAGCCGATGAGGTTGGCAATTTTCTATTGAGCGGCGCGTTCAGAACTGCCGGGCGCCCGGACCCGTGATTGGCTGAGCCTGATGGCGCGCCAGCTGAACAAAGGCATTTGGTGAAAGTGAGAGCCCAGGCCCAACCCAGGTCCGATGTCATTGCTAGTGTCGTGCCGACGGGCGCCGCACGGCCACGACTTTGAAGCGAATATTCACGCCAATGGAAACCGCGGTGGCAATCAACAATCCGTCGAGCCGCGACGAACTCCGTGTCCCGGCCTGGCGGGCAACAAGCCTGTCGGCAATCGTGCTCTGCCTCCTGTGCGGAGCCTACATCCAGAATGAAGTGCTGCTGGGTTCCGATGTCGGCTGGTTCATCCGGTCGATCCGACTGATGTTCGATGGCCAGCGTTTCGGCGTCGAAATCTTCGAACCCAATCTCCCGGTTGCCTGGTACCTGTGCATGCCGGCCGCCTGGCTGGTCGAGTACTGCGGACTGACGGAGGTTTCAGCCATTCGCTTATGGGTGTGGATCATCGCAGCGTTTTCATTGTTGCTGGCACACGCATGCATCATCCGATCAACTTACCGCGGCTGGCAGCTGCTGGCCGAGTTGTCGGCTGCCGCTGTGGCTGCATGCGTCCTGGTGGGACCGAGTTTCGGCCAGCGCGAACATCTTGCGCTTCTCCTGTCATTGCCCTACCTGTTCGTCTTGCGGCTTTGGTACATCGGAGTGCCCGCAGAATCCGGATACGCGATCGCAGCAGGTGTCCTGGCCGGCCTGGCATTCTCCATCAAGCCGTACTTCCTGATGATTCCGATCGCGGTGGAATTCTCGATGTTCGTGTTCTGGCGTCAACATTGGAAGCTGATCCGTCCGGAAACGATAGCCATCGTCATTGCCGGCAGCATCAGCGTTATCGGTTCGCTGGCGCTCGCTCCTGACTACCTGAAGCATGTCGTGCCTGTCGTTCATGCGACCTACTGGGCCTACGACAATCCCCTGCGTCAACTGTTGGCCGACTATCCTGTCACCGTGGGAGTCTTTCTGGCCTGGCTTGCCGCGCTATTGTCCGATATACGAGGGGCGCGCTCGTCGATGATCTGGATTGCGGTGTTCTCCGCGTGGACCGCGAGCTATTTCCTGCAGCGCAAGGGCTTTGACTATCACGGATACCCCGTGCTGACTTGTGCATTCGTGCTATCGATTGGCTTGCTCGCGAGTCTCGCCGGCAAATTGCGCCGGATATGGCGCGCACGGTCGCCGCAGGAAAGGGTCAGCTGGGAGCGATTGAGTCTCATGGGTGCCGTGGCGATGTTGCTCGTCGCTTCACCGACTCTCGCGAGCGACACCCGTATCTGGTTCAGAGGATCGCAGGAGAATTGGCAATTCTCGCGGTCGACTTTCCGCAAAGAGGTCATCGATTATCTTGCGTCAGCGGCCGTCATTCGCGGAAAGTCGGTTTTTGTGTTTTCGACCAATCCGTCTCCCGCCTTTCCAACCTTGAATTACCTGGGTGCGGAATGGGTGGGTCCGGACATGTGTCAATTTCTGCTTCCCGCATGGCTCAGGAAGAACGAAGCGCGGGATGACCAACATCGGCAGGCGATCGATAAAGCGATGACGATTCAACGCCAACACGTCCGGCAAGCGCTCCTTGAGGGTCAACCGGATGTCATTCTGGTCAATCGCGGGAGCCGCAGCGGCAGCCCGCAGGGCACCGGTTCGACGCGCGTCGACTATTTCGCCATTTTTGGCGCGGATCCGGTAGTGGCTGCGGTTCTCGATCGATACAGCAAAGTGGGTGAGATTCGAAGTGTTCAAGTCTACGTGCGAAATTACCGGTCCGACGACGCGCAACGGGTTCCAGATTGACGGGCTCGCAGTCTGAATTCCTGACGCCGAGTACGCTGGTCGCTGCAGCAACGGCGCTGGGCTGCACGCTGATCCTGCTTTTTGGCGTGTACCTGCAGTCGCTGGTACATATCAACCACGATGTCGCGTGGATCGCTCATTCGGCAGGGTGGCTGCTGGACGGCAAGCGATTCGGCAGCGACATACTCGATCCGAACCCGCCGGTAGCCTGGTTCCTGATGCTGCCTGCCGCAGCGGCGGCACGGTCAGGCATCCTCCCCGAAATCCTGGCGGTCCAGGCATGGAACTGGGCGTTGACCGTTGCAGCCCTTGCGCTTGCGACCGCCGTCCTCGTGCCGATGGCGCGGATCCTCGGCCGTATCCAGGTCATCGGCCTGCTGGTCACGACCGTGGCCGTGTCGGCGATCCTCCCGATCGGCAATTTTGGCCAACGCGACGTCTTCGCATTCCTGTTCATCCTCCCCTACCTGTTTTCGATGATCGGCGGCGCGGTCGGCGCGACAGCGACCGGTCGTGTGCTGCGGAACCTGATTGGATTTGCCGCGGGCGTTGGTCTGTGCCTGAAGCCATTCCTGGTCGCAGTGCCGATCTTGCTGGAGCTGTTGCAACTGCTGTTCACGCGAAACTTTCGCGCGCTGATCCGCGCCGAAACGGTTGTCATGGCCATGACGGTGATGGCCTGCGCGGCCGCAATCCTGCTGTTCGCAGGCGACTACCTCGATTTTGCGTTGCCGCTGATTCGCGCGGTGTACTGGGCCTACGACGATCCCGGGCGAATGCTGATGGAGCGCTTCAGGGACTCGAACCTGCCGGCTGCCTATGCGCTCGGCATCGCGCTCGTGACATTCTCTTTCAATCGCACGCATGCCGTGCTGGTCGCCATCCTTGCTGGTTGCTCGATCAGCTTCTGGGTCCAGGGCAAGGGATTCCCGTACCACGCCTATCCGATGCTCGGCACGAGCTGCCTGCTGCTCGTTTACTCAAGCATCGAGGGCTGCCAGTCGGTGTGGCGAAGCGCGTACCTGAAGCGCCCGCTGTTTCGCGTCGCGGTCATTGGCGTGCTGCTCGTGGTCGCTTGGCCGCCGCTGCGCGAACCATTTTGGCAGGCGCAGCAATGGTATCGGACGGCAGACCGTGAAGATGGCGCGGGGGGCCGCAGGCGAGACGCGGTCATCGACCGGCTGCGGCTGCTGGGCGTCGGACCACGCGACTATCTATATGCGCTATCGACCCATCCGAATCCGGGATTTCCGACGGTCAACTATCTCGGTGCGCAATGGTCGGGACGTGCGGTCGCTCAATTCGCCATTCCCGCGCAGGTTCGCCGGTCGGAAGTGAAGAATGCGGAAATTCTCGCTGCTATTGACCGCGCCGTGACATGGCAGGTGGCAACTGTCGTCGATGACCTGAAACGCCATGCGCCGTCCTATGTCATGGTTGAAGCGAGGCAATGGCGCCTCGGGCTGGCCTACCGGAAGTTCGACGATCTTGCCTTTTACGGGCGCGATCCGGAATTCGCGCGGTTATGGCACTGCTACGTCGAAATCGAGCCGGTCGACCAGATAAGATTGTTCCAGCGGCGCGAGGGCTGTCAGCCCGGCTGACCGAGGGACGCGAATGCCGGCGCAGCGAATGCCTCAGCTCGAAGACCTCGCGAAGTCGACGCTCGTCGATCGCGACGGCCGCAGCTATGCAGGTTATCGCGCGACCTTGACTCCGCGCTGGCCCAAAGTCGCGTTCGATTTTGCGCTCGGATACCTGATGCTTGCCGTGGTGGCGGTGCTGATCGTCGTCGCTGTCGCGGGCTACCCCTACCTGCGGGTGCTCTGGATTGCTTTCGGAGCACTGCTGTTCGGATTCTGGATGGCCTACGTCCAGTTGTTCCTGCACGAGGCGGCGCATTTCAATTTCTGGCCCGAGCGACGGTGGAACGACCGGCTCGCGAATCTACTGATCGGCGTCTGGGTCGCGAGTTCGATGCGCGACTACCGGCGGATCCACTGGGACCACCACCGGTTCCTGGGACAGCCGAGCGACACGGAACGCAGCTATTTTTCCGCGCTGAACTGGCGCTTCCTGCTTGAGTCGCTGTTCCTGGTCAGCGCCATCCGCGTGATCCTGCATCGGCGCGACCGGATCCGCGAAAAGGCCACGGTGGCTTCTGCCGGCGGACCTTCCGGCATGCCGATGCTGGCCGCGACGGCATCGCTGCACCTGCTGGTGCTCGCAGCCTGCCTCTGGCAGGGCCAACTCGAACTCGCCATCGCGTGGCTGATCGGAAGCCTGATGGTGTATCCGCTGTTCGGCGCGTTGAGACAGCTGCTCGAGCACCGCGATGCCGCGGCTTCCACCGGCATCGATTATTCGGCCGAGCCGCACGGCAAGCTGACCCGATCGTTCAAGGGTGGCCCGATCGGCAGTTTCCTCGGCGGCGCCGGATTCCGCTGGCACGACATCCACCATTTCGACCCCGAACTCTCGTATACCAACCTCGCGCAGGCGGACGCTTTCCTTCAAAACTGCGAAGCAGCGGCACCGGCGCGGACGGGGCGCAGGACGTACTTCAGCGTCGCGCGCGAACTCTGGCAGCGATGATGCCAGGCGCCTGCCCGGTCTGCGGTTCCGGCGACAGCGTCCGCTACGGGTCGTTTGCCGACGAGGAATACTTCACGTCGGACAACCGCTTCGACTACTTTCGCTGCGCGGGTTGCGCCAGCCTCTTCCTGCACCCCTTGCCGGTCGACCGTTTGTCCGAAATTTACCCGCCCAACTACTACTCGTACGCCGGCGGCAGCACCCGCCTGATCGAACGGATCAAGAACCGGCTCGACGCGAGCCGCTTCAGGAACTGCCTGCGCCGGATTCCGGGAGACAAGCTCGGCGTACTCGATGTCGGCGGCGGCAGCGGCTGGATGCTGGACCTCATTCGCGGCATCGAACCGCGCGTCGACTATTCGGAGGTCGTCGACCTCGATCCGCGCGCCGGCGACGAGGCGCGTGCACACGGACATGTTTATTCCTGCGTGCGCGTCGAAGACTTCGAGTCGGATCGCCGCTTCGATTTCATCCTGATGCTCAACCTGATCGAGCACGTCGAATCGCCGCGGCGCGTGCTCGCGCGGCTCGCCGAACGGCTTTCGCCGCAGGGAATGATCCTGATCAAGACGCCGAATTGGGATTCACTCGATGCGCGCCTGTTCGCGCGCACCTACTGGGCGGGATTGCACGTGCCCCGGCACTGGACCGTGTTCACCAAGCCGTCGTTCGAGCGGCTGCTGCAGGGGACCGGTCTCTTGATCGAGGGATTTTCCTACACGCAAGGCGGTCCGTTCTGGGCGGCCAGCCTGCTGGCGGCCTGGAACCGGCGTGGCCTGGTCCGGTTGTCACGCGACCGGCCGGCCGTCCATCACCCGGCGTTTCCGCTGCTTGCGGGACTGACCGCGGGACTCGATTTCCTCCGGCTGCCCTTTTCGCGGACCTCGCAGATGTTCGTTACCTTGCGGCGGGAAAAACGATGAGGCGGCAGAGGCAGAAGAACACGACCGAGTAGGCGGCGAGTGCAACGGCCTGCGCCAGCCACGGATGAAGACCGGCGCCGAGCGCAAGTGTCAGGATTCCCAGGTTGATCGCGTAGGACAACGCAAATGCCAGCAGGTAGCGTGGCATGGCCATCGCAACCGGACGCGATCCGCGAAACGTCCACAGGCGGTTGAGCTGAAAGCCGAGCAGGAAGCCGGCAAGCAGTCCGGCGGCGTTCGCAAGGATGGCGTTCGCACCCAGCCATTCGCTCGCTGTCAGCACGGTCGCGAAGCCGACGACCGTATTCGCGACGCCGACCGCGACGAATCGCGGGAACGCCAGGTTGCCGCCGTCCATCATCGGCGCGCCGATACGCAGTACTGCGCACCCAGCGGCAGCCATGCCAGCATCGGTTCGGACCAGCGCATGAAGCCCAGAAATCGCGGATAGAAAACGATGTAACGGGTGCGTGCTTGCCCGAACCCAGCGGCCGTGACGATCCGCTTCAGACGAGGAGCGGAAATCAGCATCGCATGCTCGTCAAATTCGCAGGCCTGTACCGCGCGCACCGTGAGCGGATTCCACGGATTGTGCTCGTACAGCGCGAGCAGGCCGTCTGGCGCCAGCACGCGGCGGATTTCGCCGAGCGACACCGGATGCTTTTCGGCGTCGAGGTGGTGGAACACGCAGGACACGAAGACCAGGCTGAAGTGCCCATCCTCGAATGGCAGGCGGTCGCCTTCGACCACCTGGAAGCTGGCGGCGGAGCCGGAGTGGGATCGCGCGATGTCGAGGCTCGCAGCCGACACGTCGGTGCCGGTGATCTCCGCGTCCGGGAAAAATTCGCGCAGGAATGGCGTGGCATTGCCGATGCCGCAGCCGAAATCGAGCAGGCGGCGCACCGGCCGCCCCGCGGCCAGCCGGCTGGCGTGTTGCACCTTGTTGCGCGCGAAATAGTCGGGCGATTCGCCGGTGATGCGGATGTTTTCCGCATGCAGGCGCCGGTACGACTCCGCGTGGCGGTCAAACTCCGGCTGGTTCATTCGACGGGCAGCGAAGAGCGTCCGGAACCGTCCTGGCGCGCGACCTGGTCGATGATGAAGAGTGGCCGGCGCTTGGCTTCGATATAGAGCCTGCCCAGGTACTCGCCGAGAATGCCGATCACGAACAACTGGATCCCGCCCAGCATCAGCACCACGACCATCACGCTGGTCCAGCCGGGAACGGTCTGGCCGATCGCCCAGCCGACGATTGCATAGACGACGCCGATCAGGCCGAGCGTGCCGAATCCGAGCCCGATCATCGACGCGATACGCAATGGCCGGATCGAAAAACTCGTCACGGCATCGATGGCGAGCCGCAGCATGCGGCCGAATGGGTAATTCGTCTGGCCGCTCGTGCGCTCGTCGCGGTCGTACGGCACGGCGGTCTGGCGCATGCCGATCCAGCTCACCATGCCGCGCACGAATCGATGCTGCTCCGGCATGTCCGCCAGCAACTGCACGACGCGACGCGTGACCAGCCGGAAATCGCCGGCGTCCACCGGGATCTCGACATCGGTGAGCCGGCGCAGTAGCCGATAGAACAGCTTTGCGGTCGCGCGCTTGAACCAGGATTCGCCCTGGCGCGAGATGCGCTGGCCGTAGGCGACGTCGGCGCCCTGGTCCATCGCCTCCATCATTCGCGGCAGCAGTTCCGGCGGATCCTGCAGGTCAGCGTCGATGATCAGGACACGGGCGCCGGAACTGAGCTCGAGCCCCGCCGACAGGGCGAGCTGGTGTCCGAAATTCCTCGACAATCGCGCTGCGGCCACATGACCGTCGGAAGTCGCAAGCGCCTGCATTTGTTGCCAGGTCGAGTCACGCGAGCCATCGTCCACGAGTATCAATTCGTACGAGTCGCCGACAACCGAGTGAGCGGCCGCCGTGCACCTCGCGTGCAGTTGCGCAAGATTCTGACTTTCGTTATGGCACGGTACGACGATGCTGAGCTGCGGGGACTGAACGAGGATTCCGGATCCAGCGAGCGCACCATGAATCGTTGTCATTTGTCGCTCAAGCGTCGATCTCCGGCCGGGAAGCTATTGGAACACCTCAGCCTTGTGCGTGCCACAACCCATTGAGTCTTGCTTGGGTGCGTTGCGCCGGCCGAAGCCAAGGCGTCCCGGCGGGCGTAACTCACTGTTGCAGCGGAACATTCCTGGCAGTGGACCTGCCATTGCGGTGCCGTGACACCGTTCACTACCCGACACGGCTAAACTTGCGACGATTTGCGGTGCCGACCCCGATTGATTCGCCGGCACTGAGCACTCCGGGCCGGGAGGTCCGTCGCATTCATGAACCGTCGTGCTCATACCGTATTGAGGATGTCCATCGTGGCGGCCGTGTGCTTGACGATGGCGGCACCCGCCTGCGCCTATATCGATCCAGGCACCGGCTCGCTGTTGCTGCAGGGCTTGCTCGGTACGCTCGCGATCGCAGGCGCGGCAATCGCGCAGTTCCGTAGTCAAATCAGGCAATTCCTGGCGAAGTTCAAGCGTAAACGCGAATGAGCCCGGCGCCTCGGTTCGGCGCGGTTCGCCATCCCAGCTCTTTCCGCGACCCTGCAGGCCAGATCTTTAGTGTCGACCAGCGGATCCTGCGCTCTGTGCACGGTTCCGCGGTCGCGCAAGTGCGCCAGTTGTGCAACTCGCAACTTTTCCACGAGCTCATGAATCGGAAATGGATTCCAGCGACGTCGATCCTCGAGGCTGACGAGCACCGCGCGCTGTACGATTCCATGGATCAGCCGGGCCTGGTGCTCGAACACCAGCGGCTCCGCTTCATCAGCTATCCGTACGAATGGCCGTTTCATCTACTGCGCAAAGCCGCGCTTTTCCACCTGGATGTGCATCTCCTGGCGCTCGAGCACGGCTTCACGCTCAAGGATGCCTCGGCATTCAACGTACAATTCGTCGGCGTGCGGCCGCGGTTCATCGACATGCTTTCGTTCGCGCCATATGTCGAAGGAGGAGTCTGGCTCGGGCACCGCCAGTTCCTCAACCAGTTCGTGCATCCGCTGCTGCTCACTCACCTCAAAGGGGTGGCGCACCACGCCTGGTACCGCGGCAGCCCGGAAGGTATCGGATCCTCGGACCTCGTGAAGTTGTTGACAACGCGTCAGAAACTGAATCCACGCGTTTTTCTGAACGTCGTGCTGGCCGATTGGCTGCAGCGCAGGAGCGAACTGAGCGAAGCCTCAGCCGCGCAACGCGCTCGGGCGGCGCGCCTGCCCAGGAAAGCACTGGTGGCGATGCTGCAGGGGCTGAAGAGATGGATCGAGTCCCACGAGTTTCCCACCGAGCGCTCGACGTGGGCCGCCTACGTGAGCGAATGCAACTACCTGCAAGCAGGGACGGCATTCAAGCAGGATCAGGTTCGCGAGTTCGTCCGCACGATGAAGCCGCGCAGTGTGCTCGATCTCGGCTGCAACACGGGTGACTACTCGGTAATCGCGCTCGAGGAGGGCGCGACCGAGGCGATTGGCCTCGATGGCGACCTAAATGCTCTGAATCGGGCATGTATTCGGGCCGAGAGCATTGCAGGCGATTTCCTGCCGCTGAATGCCGACCTCGCAGATCCCTCGGCAAGCCAGGGCTGGGCGAACCGCGAGCGTCCAGCATTGACCGAGCGCCTCTGTTGCGAGTGCGTGCTGGCGCTCGCGCTGCTGCATCATCTTGTCATTGGTCGAAACGTACCGCTCGGAGAAGCCGTGCGGTGGATCTGCTCACTTGCGCCCGGCGGAATCATTGAGTGGATCCCGAAGAGCGATGCGCAGATCCAGCGCATGCTGGGCGTGCGTGATGACATTTTCGACAGCTATGGAATCGAGGCTTTCGAGGAGGCGCTGCGGGCGAACGCCGAGATTATCCGCGTCAGTGAAGTTCCAGGCGCCGGCCGACGGCTGTACTGGTTTCGCAATGCCGGCGGCTTGGCTCCCGAGTGATCCGTTGGTTCAGTTCTGACGCCAGAAAAACGTCCGGTGCGTGGAGCCGGTTGCGGTGCCTGCCCTGGTTCCTGTTTTTTGCACCGCTGCCGACGGCCATGTGGGTTGGGCTGAATAACGGGACTATGCCGATTCCGGAGGCAATCCAGACTGCCCTTCTGCAGGGTGTTGTCGCATTCGCGGGGTGGGCCGCCGTGGCGATCGCCATGCGATCCATGACGCGTGCCGCTGTGCTACTTGCGCCATCTGTCCTGCTCTGGTTTTCATTCGGCTCGATGGTAAGTGAACCGTCCCTGTTCCAGGTGGTCGCTTGGTTCGCGGTTGCCATTGCGATCGGCGCGGCCCTGCTGCGGATGCGCTGGGGTCGCGAAATCGTGTTCCTGGCCAATGTGCTCACTGCGGCGTGGATTCTGCAACCGGCATGGCTCACCGCCAGCTTCGTCTGGGGCTCTGTGCCGGCGCGCGAAATCCCGCAGCAGCTGACCGCGACCGTTCCGAAAGAGCGGCTTCCTCACATCGTGCACATCGTGTTGGACGGCTTCCCGGCCTCGAAAGTGCTGCGGGACGTGCACGGCATCGACAATTCGGGTTTCACTGGATCGCTCGAGAGGTTGGGCTTCAAGATAATCCCCAACGCCAGGAGCAACTACGGTCAAACACTTATGTCGCTCGCTTCGGTGTTCGAGATGCGCACCGTAGAGCCGCTGATCGCCCAGATGGCGCGGAAGCTGGATCAGCCACCCGCGCAACTCGAAGGTCACATCATGCGCGCGATGCTGAGCCGTCGCCTGGAGTACGGCCCGGTGATGCAGGCGCTACGAGCGTCTGGTTATCGTTTCGTCTCCGCGGAATCCAGCTACCCACGTGCGATCCCGGGCGGAGCAGACGAGCACTGGGGGCCGGCGAAGAGTTGGTGCGAATTCAATTTCTATCAATACGCCATTCACAAGGAAACCCCGCTGGTGGCCTTGTGCGAGGCACGCGCGCGGCAAAGTCTGATTTATTCGCGTCACAATACCTTGCTGCAGGCACTGGCCGACGCGCCTCCGGTGGAAACCTGGCTTGAGCCGACCTATTTTTACGAGCACATTCTCGCGCCGCATGGGCCTTTCGTCGTTCAGGCGGATGGGAGTTTTTCCGGCTACGAGTCGCGCTGGGAAATGGCAGACAACTGGCGACTCGGCATTTTTCGGGAGCGCATATACCGCGAACGGCTGCCGCCTTTGGTGCAGTGGATTACGACCGCGGTCGCGAGTCAGGTCTCCAAAATCGCCGGTCGCACGGACCGCCCATTGGTAATCTTGATCCACGGCGACCATGGCAGCGGGCGGCACTCGGAAGATTTAGTGAACGAAAACTGCCACAGCGAGAAATTCTCGGCGTTCCTCGCCGTGTACTCGTCCGATGGACGGTTGGGCACAAAGCTTCCCGACGATGCCGACCTCGCGATGCTGTTTCAGGCAGTCCTGTCGACGCAGCTTGGCATTCAAGTACCGATGAGACGCAGCCCGAGTTACTTCACCTCCTGGCGGACTCCTGGAAAACAGTTTGAGCTCAGCGAGGCTGATCTCGCGACGCCCTGTTCTGGCCGCGAACCGCGACCCTTCGCGGCCGGCCCAAGGCATGCCCCACTCAGTCATTGAAGTCCGATCGGCGCTGGCTGCACGGCAAGACCGGAGAACAGCGTCACCCACACTAGTAAATCTCAATTCAGGCGGGATTTCAGGTCGTACAGGGCTTGCAGCGCTTCCTTGGGCGAGAGCGCATCCGGATCGATCTCCCTGAGTTTCTCGAGCGCGGGTGCCGCCGGCGGCGGCGCGACCGGCCTGGCGAGCGCCTGAGCGATCTCGGCAATCGGCGGCGAATGCTGGCGTTCGAGCTGGCCGAGGTAGGCCCGCGCGCTGTCGATGACCTCGCGCGGCACGCCCGCCTTCTGCGCGACCTGCAGGCCGTAACTCTTGCTGGCCGGCCCCGGCTTGACCGCGTGCAGGAACACGATGCCGTCCGCGTGCTCGCTCGCGTCGAGGTGCACGTTGTCGACCGCTTCCAGTTCCTCGGCGAGCGCGGTCAGCTCGAAGTAATGCGTCGCGAACAGCGTGAAGGCGCGGAGCTTGCGCGAGATGTGGCTCGCGCAGGCGAAGGCGAGCGACAACCCGTCGTAGGTGCTGGTGCCCCGGCCGATCTCGTCCATCAGCACGAGGCTACGGTCGGTCGCCGCATTCAGGATCACCGCGGTCTCGGTCATTTCGACCATGAAAGTTGAGCGGCCGCCGGCGAGGTCGTCGGAAGCGCCAATGCGCGTGAAGATGCGGTCGAACGGTCCGATCACTGCGCGCTCCGCGGGTACGAAGCTGCCGATGGAGGCGAGCACGAGAATCAGTGCGGCCTGGCGCATGTAGGTGGACTTGCCACCCATGTTCGGGCCGGTGATCACCAGCATGCGCCGACCGTCCGCGAGTTCGAGGTCATTCGGCACGAACGGATCGTCGAGCACGCGCTCGACGACCGGGTGACGCCCGGCGGTGATCGAGAGACCCGGCCGGTCGCCAAGCTCCGGCTGCACGTAACGCAGGCTCACCGCGCGTTCGGCGAAATTCGCGAGCACGTCCAGGACCGCGATTGCCGATGCGACCTTCTGCAGGGTCGCGAGCTCCAGGGTCAGCTCGTCGAGGAGCTCGTCGAACAACTCCTTTTCGCGCGCGAGCGCGCGGTCGCGTGCACCGAGCACCTTGTCTTCGAACTCCTTGAGCTCAGGCGTGATGTAGCGCTCCGCGTTCTTGACGGTCTGGCGCCGCTGGTAGTTTTCCGGCGCGCGTTCCGCCTGGCTGCGCGGCAGCTCGATGTAGTAGCCGTGCACGCGGTTGTAGCCAAGCTTGAGCTGCGAGATGCCCGAGCGCCGGCGTTCCTCGATCTCGAGCTTCAGCAGGTGCTTGTCGGTGCCGGTCTGGATCGAGCGCAGCGCGTCGAGCACCGAATCATGGCCGTCCGCGATGACACCGCCGTCGCGCAGGATCGGCGGCGGATTGCGGACGATCGCCGTCTCGAGGCGGACGTGGATCTCCGGCTTCGCGACGAGTTCGCCGGCCGCGCTTTCGACCAGCGGGGAGCGAATACCGGCGATGAGCTTGCGAATTGCCGGCAGCAGCGCCAGCGTGTCGCGCAGCATCGCGAGGTCGCGGGGCCGCGCGCTCTTCAGTGCCACGCGCGCGAGCACGCGCTCGATATCCCCGACCGCGTCAAAGGTGGTCTTGATGCGCTCGTGCAACCCGGTCTCGATCAGCGCCGCTACCGCGTGATAGCGCTCGCGCAACACCGCCTGGTTGCAAAGCGGCCGGCGCAGCCAGCGGCGCAATTCGCGCGCGCCCATCGCCGTGCTCGTGCGGTCGATCACGCCTGCCAGCGTGTTGTCGTCGCTGCCGGAAAGGCTGGTGTCGAGCTCGAGGTTGCGCCGCGTCGCCGCGTCCATCGCGAGCGTTTCGTCGCGCGACTCTCGCGCGAGGCGCGTCAGGTGGGGCAGGGCGCCACGCTGGGTGTCGCGCACGTATTGCAGCAGCGAACCGGCGGCGCCGAGCGCGAGAGTCAGGTCCTCACAGCCGAATCCCGCGAGATCCTGGGTGCCGAACTGCTCCGCCAACGTACGTCGCGCCGCTGCTTCCTCGAAATGCCACGGCGGCCGCTCGACCAGGCGCGCGGCGGTTGCATACTGCGCGCCTTCCGGCACCAACAGTTCCGCCGGCCGCAGCCGTTCCAGTTCGCCCGCGAGCGCCTCGCGGCCCGCACCCTCGAGCACGCTGAAGCGTCCGCCCGCAAGGTCGAGCCAGGCGATGCCGAAGCGTTCGCCATCCACCGTGACTGCGGCCAGCAGGTTGTCGCGGCGCGCATCGAGCAGCGCGTCGTCCGTCACGGTGCCGGGCGTGACGATGCGGACGACCTCGCGGTCGACCGGGCCCTTGTTCTTGCCGACCTCGCCGACCTGTTCACAGATTGCGACTGGCTCGCCGAGCTTCACCAGCTTGACCAGATAGCTGTCGAGGCGGTCCACCGGGATGCCCGCCATCGGGATCGCGGCGCCCCCGGATTCGCCGCGCTGCGTCAGCGCGATGTCGAGCAGCTTCGAGCCGCGGCGCGCATCGTCGTAGAACAGCTCGTAGAAATCGCCCATGCGATAGAGCAGGAGCACCGCCGGGTGCTCCGCCTTGATGCGCAGGTACTGCTGCATCATCGGCGTGTGGCTGTCGATGCCGCCGAACAGCGATTCGGTGGCGGGCGGTCGTTTCGTCGCGCTCATTTCAGGCATTATGATTGCAAATTCGCGAAGGACC
>JANNKZ010000056.1:0-2855 GCA_031396515.1 Gammaproteobacteria bacterium | reverse complement strand
GATGCTGACCGCGGCGCTCAAGGCGACCGTCGACCGCTTCAACCTGAAGGGCGAGCGCCTCGGCGACGTGATCGCGGGCGCGGTGATGAAGCATTCGAGCCAGTGGAACCTCGCGCGCGAAGCGCTGCTCGACTCGGGCCTGTCGCCCGAGACGCCGGGACTCGACGTGCAGCGCGCTTGCGGCACCAGCCTCGAGGCGGCGATCCTGATCGGCAACAAGATCGCGCTCGGCCAGATCGATGCCGGCATCGCGGGCGGCGTGGACACCGTCAGCGACCCGCCGATCGTGTTCGGCCGCGCCTACCAGCAGCTGATGCTGCGGAGCTTCCGCGCCAAGGGCTTCGGCGCGCGCATCGCGCCTTTCTTCGGCCTGCGGCCGCGGCACTTGAAGCCGCATTACCCCGGCACCGGCGAACCGCGCACCGGACTTTCGATGGGC
The DNA here is from genome assembly GCA_031396515.1 of Gammaproteobacteria bacterium. Taxonomy (GTDB): domain Bacteria; phylum Pseudomonadota; class Gammaproteobacteria; order Steroidobacterales; family Steroidobacteraceae; genus SCUD01. The sequence goes on along the minus strand of JANNKZ010000056.1, from coordinate 2,416 downwards.
CAGCACACGGAAAAGATGGCGCGCACCTGGCAGATCCCGCGCGCCGACCAAGACGCGCTCGCGTTCGCGAGCCACCAGCATGCGAGCAAGGCCTGGGCCGAGGGTTTCATGTCGGACCTGGTCGTGCCTTACCTCGGGCTCACGACCGACAACAACGTGCGCGCCGACACCAGCCTCGAGAAGCTCGCGAAGCTCAAGCCCTCCTTCGCCACGGACGGAACGCTGACTGCCGGCAATTCGACGCCGATGACCGATGGCGCGGCGGCGGTGCTGCTCGCGAGCGAGGACTGGGCGCGATCGCGCGGCCTGCCAGTGCAGGCCTGGCTCACCTATGCGAAAGCGGCGGCGGTGGATTTCGTCGGTGGGGAGGGGCTCCTGATGGCGCCCGCCTACGCGGTTCCGCGCATGCTCGCGGACGCGGGACTGACGCTGCAGGACTTCGACTTCTACGAGATCCACGAGGCCTTCGCCGCGCAGGTGCTCTGCACGCTAAAGGCCTGGGAATCGGAGACATTCTGCCGCGAGCGGCTCGGGCTCGCCGCTCCTCTCGGCTCGATCGACCGTGCGAAGCTCAACGTCAAGGGCGGTTCGGTCGCGGTCGGCCATCCGTTTGCGGCAACCGGCGCGCGCATCGTCGCGACGCTCGGCAAGCTGCTCGCCGAGCGCGGTTCGGGTCGCGGGCTGATCTCCGTCTGCACCGCGGGCGGCATGGGCGTCACCGCCATCATGGAGCGGTGAGCGGTGCCGGGTCGCGGATTCGCGACCCGGCACCGTAGACTTGCCATTAGTTGCACATGTAACTAAATTGAAGCGATGAAGCGCTATATCGGCCACCCCCGCGTCGAAGGCACGGCCTCCCGGCAGGCGCACTGCGACCTGCCGCCCGGCACCTACGAGCGCGAGATGAGCAAGGAAGGTTTCTTCGGCCCGGCTGCGTTCTTCCATCACAAGCACCCGCCGACCGGCTGGTCATCGTTCGAGGGACCGCTCCGGCCCCACGCCTTCGACCTGACGAAACTCGACGCCATCGCGGCGCACCCCTGGGCCGCGGCCGAGATCCTGTTCAACGCGAACGTACGCATCCGCTTCTGGCGCACGGCCGGCCGCATGGACGGCCTCGCGCGCAATGCCGATGGCGACGAGCTGCTGTTCGTCCACCAGGGCAGCGGCGAGCTGTTTTGCGACTTCGGTCACCTCTCGTTCGAGGCGGGCGACTACATCGTGCTGCCGCGTGGAACGATGTGGCGGCTCGACTGCGCGGAGCCCGTCGTCGCGTTGCTGATCGAAGCGACGAATGCCTCCTACCTGCTGCCCGACAAGGGCCTGGTCGGCGGGCATGCGATCTTCGACCCGGCGATGCTCGACGTGCCGCGCGTGGACGAGGCCTTCCTCGCGCAGCAGGACGAGAAATCCTGGCGCGTCGCGGTCAAGCGGCGGAACGCCGTCTCGACCGTCACCTTCCCGTACAACCCGCTGGACGCGATCGGCTGGCACGGCGACCTGGCGGCCTGCCGCATCAACCTGCGCGACATCCGGCCGCTGATGAGCCACCGCTATCACCTGCCGCCGTCGGCCCACACCACTTTCCTCGGCAATCGCTTCGTCGTCTGCAGCTTCGTGCCGCGGCCGTTCGAGACGGATCCGGGCTCGCTCAAGATCCCGTTCTTCCACAACAACGACGACTACGACGAAGTGATCTTTTATCACGCGGGCGATTTCTTCAGCCGCGACAACATCCACCCGGGCATGGTCACGCTGCATCCGGGCGGCTTCACGCACGGCCCGCACCCGAAAGCGCTGTCGCGCATGCTGGTGCAGCCGAAGCCGGCGACCGACGAGTACGCGGTGATGGTGGACACCCGCGACGCGCTCGAGATCGGCGGCGCCGGTGCCGCAGTCGAGTGGACGGGCTACGTGGACAGCTGGAAAGGCGCCGCAAAATGAAGCTGGCGTCCCTCGCCGGCGGTCGCGACGGCCGGCTCGCGGTCGTCTCCGGCGACCTCACGCGCGCCGCGTTCGCGACCGGCATCGCGGCGACGCTGCAGGATGCGCTCGACGACTGGGCGGCCCTTGCGCCCGCGCTCGCGAAACTCGCTCTCAATCTCGAAGCCGGCCGCGCCGACGCCTTCCCTTTTGATATCAAACAAGTTCTGGCGCCGCTGCCGCGCGCCCATCACTGGGTGGACGGCAGCGCTTACGTCAATCACGTCGAGCTGGTGCGCAAGGCGCGCGGCGCGACCATGCCGGAATCCTTCTGGACCGATCCGCTGGTGTACCAGGGCGGTTCCGACGATTTTCTGCCGCCGACGGCGGACGCACCGTTCGCGGATGCGGACTGGGGCATCGACCTCGAGGGCGAAGTCGCGGTCGTGACCGACGACGTGCCGATCGGTACCGACGCCGCCAAGGCGCGCGG
>JANNKZ010000555.1:0-2653 GCA_031396515.1 Gammaproteobacteria bacterium | reverse complement strand
CTGTGGTCGCGCGCCGTTACCTGAATTACTTCGACGAGATCTGGATCGCAAGTGAACCGGAAGCGGAGTCGCGCCAGCAGCACCTTTAGGGGACTCCAATCAGGTCCCGCATGGAGCGCGTTGCGCGCGCGCGTTCGCGCGGCAAGGCGCGAGCCGAAGTTCAATGCCATCGGTCATTAACGAGGCGAGCAACGCTGCCGCGCGAACGCCCGTGCGCAACCCGGAGGGACCGGGCGGCGACGCCGCTATAATCGGCCCATGTCCCAGAAAGTCGATTTCACCGTGGCGGCCATTGCCGAACGCGACGGGCGATTCCTGCTCGTGCAGGAACGCGCCGCGCGCCGCGTGGTGCTGAACCAGCCGGCCGGCCATCTCGAGGACGGCGAATCGCTGATCGAGGCCGTGGTCCGCGAGGCCCGCGAGGAGACCGGCCGCGAGTTCCTGCCGCAATCGCTCCTCGGCCTCTATGTGTGGCGTGGGCCCGCCGGCCGCACGATCCTGCGCATCGCGTTCGCGGGCATCGTCGGCGAACGCGACGATTCGGCCGTCCTCGACCGCGCGATCTTGCACACGCTGTGGCTCGGACGGCCGGAAATCCTGGCCCGCGAGGCGGAGCACCGCAGTCCGCTCGTGCTGCGCTGCATCGACGATTACCTCGCCGGCATCCGTCATCCGCTGACGATGCTCCAGCACCTGCCGACCGACGAGCTGCCGCGGCTGGCAGCGGCAATTCGATGACGCGCACGATCGTCGCGCTGTCCGGCGGCGTCGATTCCGCCGTCGCCGCCCTCCTGCTGCGCGATGCCGGCCACGAGGTCGAGGCGCTGTTCATGACGAACTGGGAGGAAGACGAAACCGGCTACTGCACCTCGGCCGCCGATTTCCAGGATGCGCGACGCGTCTGTGCCGAGATCGGCATCCCGCTGCATCGCGCGAACTTCGCCGCGGAGTACCGCGAGCGCGTGTTCGCGCATTTCCTGGCGGAACTGAAGGCCGGGCGCACGCCGAATCCCGACGTGCTCTGCAATCGCGAGATCAAGTTCGGCACGGGGCTCGCTTATGCGCTCCGCCTCGGCGCCGACCGTTATGCGACCGGCCATTACGCACGCGTCAGCTCCGGGTCACGCCTGCTGCGTGGTCTCGATGCCGACAAGGACCAGAGTTACTTCCTGCATGAGGTCGGCGCCACCGCCCTCGCCCGCACCGAGTTTCCGGTCGGGCACCTGCGCAAGGGCGACGTGCGCCGCATCGCGCGCGAGCGCGGCCTGCCGGTATTCGACAAGCGCGACTCGACCGGCATCTGTTTCGTCGGCGAGCGTCCTTTCGGCGAGTTCATCGGTCGCTTCCTTCCAGGTGAAGCGGGGCCGATCGAATCCGCAGACGGCGCCTTCCTCGGCCGGCACGTCGGACTCGAACGCTACACGCTCGGCCAGCGCAGTGGTCTCGGCATCGGCGGGCTGCCGGGCGGCGGCGAGGCGCCCTGGTACGTCGCCGCCAAGGACACGGCGCGGAATGTCCTCGTCGTCGTGCAAGGGGCGGATCACCCCGCTCTTTTCGCCTCTGGATTGCGCGCCGCGTCACCCTGCTGGATCGCGGGTGCGGCGCCCGCCGCCGCGTTTGATTGCACGGTGAAAGTGCGCTACCGGCAGGCGGATGTCGCCTGTCACGTGGCTGTCACTGGCGAGGGGCTCGACATCCGCTTCGAGGAACCGGTTCGCGGCGTGGCGCCAGGCCAGTATGCGGTGCTCTACGCCGGCGAAGAGTGTCTGGGCGGGGGGGCTATAATGTCGACTCTTCCGCTGGAGGCCTCATGCAGGACAGTTTCAGGTCGCGCCGCAAGCTCGTCGTCGGCGACAAGACTTACGACTATTTCGCACTAGACGCACTCTCGGAATACCGCGTCGGGCGCCTGCCCTTCTCGATCAAAGTCCTGCTTGAAAACCTGCTGCGGCACGAGGACGGACGCACCGTCACGCGTGACGACATCGTTGCGCTCGCGTCCGCCGACCTGAAGAAGCTGCCCCAGCGGGAAATTGCCTTCACGCCGGCGCGCGTGATACTCCAGGACTTCACCGGCGTGCCTGCCGTGGTCGACCTCGCTGCGATGCGGGACGCCATGGCGACTCTCGGCGGCGATCCGGGACGCATCAATCCGCTGATCCCGGCCGAGCTCGTGATCGACCACTCGGTCATGGTGGATCACTACGGCACGTCCGATGCGCTGAATCTCAATGCCTTGCTCGAGTTCCAGCGCAACCGCGAGCGCTATACCTTCCTGCGCTGGGGACAGTCGGCTTTCGACAACTTCGCGGTGGTTCCGCCGGACACGGGTATCGTCCACCAGGTGAACCTCGAGTACCTGGCGCGCGTCGTGTTCGCGAATGCCGGCGGGCTCGCCTACCCGGACACGGTAGTCGGCACGGACTCGCACACGACGATGATCAACGGCTTAGGCGTGCTCGGCTGGGGCGTCGGCGGCATCGAAGCAGAAGCGGCCATGCTCGGCCAGCCTTCCACGATGCTGATCCCGGAAGTCATCGGCGTGAAACTGACCGGCCGGCTCAGCGAGGGTGCGACCGCGACCGACCTCGTGCTGACGGTGACCGAAATGCTCCGCAAACGCGGCGTGGTCGAAAAATTCGTCGAGTTCTTC
>JANNKZ010000548.1:0-6161 GCA_031396515.1 Gammaproteobacteria bacterium | reverse complement strand
GCGAAGTGCATGACGGTGTCAATGCCGTGCTTCGCCAGGAGCCCCGACACGAGCGCCGCGTCGCCGGTGTCCCCGCGCACGAACTCGCCGTGCAGCACCGAGGAACGAAACCCGGTCGAGAGGTTGTCGAGCGTAACGAGTTTTTCGCCGCGTTCGGCGAGCTGGCGCGCGACATGGCTGCCAATGTAGCCGGCGCCGCCGGTAACGAGGATGGTGCTCATCCGTACTCCGCGATATGTTGCGTCGATGATAGCAACTGATCCGGGGGCCCCGTTTGCGACGCTGTCCCCGGATTTGATCGTCGACGCGGTCGAGGCAGCGGGTTTCGCGGGGGACGGGCGGGTGCTGGCCCTCGGCAGCTACGAGAACCGCGTATTCCAGGTCGGGATCGAAGATGCGGAGCCCGTGGTCGTCAAGTTCTACCGGCCGGGCCGGTGGAGCGACCTGGCGATCGCCGAGGAGCATGCGTTCGCGCGGGAACTCGCCGCGGCCGAGATTCCGGTGATTGCGCCGCTGGTGCCGCCGCGCGGGGATGCGCTCGGCGACGGCCCCGTGCCGGTGTTCGCCGGCTTCCGGTTCGCGATCTATCCCCGGCGTGGCGGCCAATGGCCGGAGCTCGGCACAGCGGACGATCGCCAGTGGATCGGGCGTTTTCTCGGGCGCATTCACGCGATCGGCGGAACGCGATCGTTCGAGCATCGTCCGCGCCTGTCGGCGGCGGCCATGGGCCGCGATGCGGTCGACTACCTGCTGGAGGGCGGGTTCGTCGCGGAGTACGTGGAGCATCGCTACGAGCAGGTGACCGGCGAGCTGCTCGACCTGGTCGAGCTGCAATTCGAGGCGACTGGCCCGGTGCGGCAACTGCGGATCCACGGCGACTGCCACCGCAACAACGTGCTGTGGACCGACGCGGGGCCGCACTTCGTCGATCTCGACGACTGCATGACGGGCCCGGCAGTCCAGGATTTGTGGATGTTGCTCGCGGGCAGTCCGGCCGAGATGCGCGAACAGCTTTCGGACCTGCTCGAAGGCTATGACCAGTTCGCGTCCTTTGACCGCACGGAGATCGCGCTGATCGAGCCGCTGCGGGCACTGCGCATGGTCCATTACGCCGCCTGGTTGGCGCGGCGCTGGCACGATCCGGCGTTTCCGCGGGCCTTTCCATGGTTCGGCGAGGCACGCTACTGGGAGCGGCACGTGGCGGAACTCGAAGAGCAGGGCATGGCCATGCAGTCCTGATCCGTCGAATCAAATAGTTACACGCTAATTCTGAAGTAGATACTCAATCAGTGGCGGGTTACAATCCGCGGCCTTTTTTGCGCCCGGAACCCCCGTGATCCAGAACCTCCGCAACATCGCGATCATCGCGCACGTCGACCATGGCAAGACCACGCTGGTCGACAAGCTCTTGCGGCAGTCCGGCACGCTCGATGCGCGCAAGCCCGTGACCGATCGCGTGATGGACTCGAACGCACTCGAGCGCGAGCGCGGCATCACCATCCTCGCCAAGAACACGGCGATCCAGTGGCGCGATTACCGCATCAACATCGTCGACACGCCCGGCCACGCGGACTTCGGTGGCGAGGTCGAGCGCGTGCTGTCGATGGTGGATTGCGTGCTGCTGCTCGTCGACGCGGTGGACGGCCCGATGCCGCAGACGCGCTTCGTCACGCAGAAAGCGTTCTCGCACGGACTCGCGCCAATCGTCGTCGTCAACAAGATCGATCGCCCGGAAGCGCGCCCCGACTGGGTCGTCAGCCAGACCTTCGACCTGTTCGACCGCCTCGGAGCGAGCGAGCATCAGCTCGATTTTCCGATCGTCTACACCTCGGCGCTGCAAGGAATCGCCGGCTATTCGCCGGGCACGATGGCGACGGACATGACGCCGCTGTTCGAGACGATTGTCGCGCGCTGCCCGGCGCCCGACGTGGACGTCGACGGCGCACTGCAGCTCCAGATCAGCCAGCTCGACTACTCGAATTACGTGGGTTCGATCGGCATCGGCCGCATCCGCCGTGGGACGCTGCGCCGCGGCATGCCGGTCGCGGTGGTGGACCGCGATGGCAAGGTGCGCAATGAACGCATCGGCCAGGTGTTCGGATTCATGGGTCTCGAACGCGTCGAAGTCGAGGAAGCACGTGCGGGCGACATCGTGGCCTTCGCCGGTCTCGACGCGCCGAAGATCTCCGACACGATCTGCGAGCCCGGCGCGGTCGAGGCGCTGCCAGCGCTGGTCGTCGACGAGCCGACCATCAGCATGACCTTCGAGACCAACACCTCGCCGCTATTCGGCCAGGAAGGCAAATTCGTCACCAGCCGCCAGTTGCGCGAGCGGCTGCTGCGCGAGACGTTGGCGAACGTGGCGCTGCGCGTCGAGGAAACCGACGACCCGGATCGGTTCGTCGTCTTCGGCCGCGGCGAATTGCACCTCGGCATCCTGATCGAGAACATGCGCCGCGAGGGTTACGAACTCGCCGTGTCGCGGCCACGCGTGGTCGTCAAGGAACAGGATGGGCAGAGCCTCGAACCCTGGGAGCAACTCACCGTGGACGTCGAGTCGACCGCGCAGGGCGCGGTCATGGAAGCGCTCGGCGCGCGCGGCGCCGAACTTGCCGACATGATTCCGGACGGCAAGGGTCGCGTGCGGCTCGACTACCGGATCCCGTCGCGCGGCATGATCGGCTTCCAGACCGAGTTCCGGACAATGACCAGCGGCACCGGCCTGATGTACCACGTGTTCGATCACTTCGGGCCGGTGGTCGAGCGCAACCTCGCCGAGCGTTCGGCCGGCGTGATGATCGCCAATGCGCGCGGGCAGGTGCTCGCCTATGCGCTGTTCAACCTGCAGGAGCGGGGCAAGCTGTTCGTCGGACCGGGCGACATGGTCTACGAAGGTCAGATCGTCGGCGAGACCGCCCGCGAGGGCGACATGGTCGTCAACCCGCTGAAGGGCAAGAAGCTCACCAACATCCGCACGCAGAGCAAGGACGAGAACGTGCTGCTGACGCCGCCGATCCGGATGTCGCTCGAGCAGGCCATGGAGTACATCGGCGACGACGAACTGGTCGAAGTCACGCCCAAGAACATCCGGCTGCGCAAGCGTCACCTGAGTGAGGGCGATCGCAAGCGGGCCGAACGCACAGGCTGATCGGGGCATCCGGTGCCCGGCATCGCAAGGGACCTGTTGTCACTCATCACACCGGCATTCTGGCGGCAGAATATCGCCAGCTGGCGCGCGCGGCGGTTCGACGCGAAGCATGGCATCGAGACCGGCGTCGTCGTGCCGGTAGCCGAGCTCCATGACGTCGATCCGGTTCTTGCCAGCCACGCGGTTCACTACGAGCCGAGTACCCTGCCCAAGTTCGAGCGCGCGATGCGGGCAGTCTCGATCGAACACGCCCGCTTTACCTTCGTCGACTACGGTTCGGGCAAGGGCCGCGTCCTGCTTTTGGCTGCGCAATATCCTTTCCACCGGGTGATCGGCGTCGAAATGTCCGCTGCACTCAACGCGGCGGCCTCGGCGAATATAGCGGCATTCGGGCGGCGTCGGCCGCAGGCGGCGAAGATCGAGCTGGTGTCCGGCGATGCGCGCGATTTACCGGTGCCGGACGGCGACCTGGTCGTCTATCTCTACAATCCGTTCGATGCGACCATCCTGCGCGAGGTCTGGGACAAGCTGAAGGCATCCATCAGAAGTGAGCCGCGCCCCTTGTTCGTGATCTATGTGAATCCGCTGCATCGACAGGTGTTCGATGCGGCGACCGAGCTTGACTGCGTGCATGAAGAGCCGGCGGTCGTTGTCTACCAGGGCCGGAATTCCGGACCCACGGCTGCGGTGAGTCTGCCGGCGTCCACCAAGGGGGAATGATGCAAATAGATCATGTCTGCGTCGCGGTGAAGTCGATCGAGAAATCCGCGCCAAGGCTGCGCGACCTGCTGGGCTTCGCCACGAGGACCGGCAAGGTCACGAATACCCGCCAGCAGGTGAACGTGCAGTTCCTGCATCGGCCCGGCTCGATTGACATCAAACTGATCGAACCCGCCAGCGAGGCATCCCCGCTCTGGCAGTTCCTGAAGCGTGGCGAGGGCCTGCACCACCTGTGCTTCAAGACGACCAACGTCACCGCGCAGCTGGCGTCACTGGAGAAGCTGGGCCTGCGTGTGCTGGCGCAACCTGCGCCGGGGGAAGCATTTGACGATGAACTGATCGCGTTCGGTTACGTGGGCGCCGGGCTCAACATCGAATTGATCGATACCGACCGGCGTCGCGAGCTGCTGTCGCCGTAAACTACGCGACGGGCAGCTGTGGCGGGTAGTGCCGGTCGAGCCAGGTCAGGCTGACATCGAGGGTCTCGCCGATCCATGCCGGCTCCGACAGGACGTGGTTGGCGCCCTCGATCAGGTGCACCTGGTACGGGTGTCCAATAGCCGCGATCTGCGCCGCGTATCGTTCTTCGAACTTCTCGCCGAAAGTGAACCGGTGCCGGTCGTTGCTGCTGAACGTCAGCAGGATCGGCCGCCCGGCCTTCAGGATCGTCAGGAAGGCGGGCGCGAACACCGGACTCGCATTGTCCGGCGCGGCAGCCACGGGTGTTGGCTTCGATGGCACGAACAGTTCACGCACGGCGCGCCAGATCAAGCGGTAGCCGGACTTGCCGCTCAGGAATCGCTTCCAGGATTTGGGATCGAGCGCCTTGCGCAGGTAGCCGCGGCCTTCCTGTCGAAGCTGTCCGCGCGTCAGGAAGCGATCGAAATTTTCGGCGCCGCCCTCGAGCGTGCTCGGCAGGCCGATGCCCAACAGGGCTTCGACTCTCCGGTCGACCTGCGCGGTCAGGAGCGCGCTGATCGAGCCGCCGCACAAACCGGACCCGACGAACTGGGTAATGCCGTGATTGACGGCCATCCAGTCCATCGCGGCAATCGTGTCGTCCACGTACCGGCCACCCTGGATGCTGTTGTACATGTCCGCCATCACGCGCTCGGCGAGCGTGCCTTCGGAATCGCCGAGCCCGTAGTAGTCGAAACGCAGCACATGGAAGCCGGCAGCGACGAAGGGACCGGCGAGTTTCAGGTACAGGCGGTGCGGGCCGACGCGGCCCTTGATGCCGGGCGACAGCAGCAGGATGCAGACGCCGCGGCGGACCTCCGCAGCCGGCGCGTGCAGCATGCCGTGCAGCGTCTCGCCGCGCGCGTTCCGGAAACTGACCGGTTCGAAGGCGCTCATGCGGCGATGCCCAGCCAGGCGAACGTGACGCGCGTGAGGTCCGCGGCGCGCTGGGTGAACTGCTTGATCTCCTTCCAGAAGGCTTCCTCGACCGAGGCGACCAGTTCGAAATGGCCGGCGGCGGCGAGCGCCGCGAGGTCCGCACGCGGTTGCGCGGCGCGCGGCGTGATGGAAACGGCGAGGCCAGGACGTCCGGCAATCGCCAGCAGGTCCGCGAGGCGCAGCGCCGACGCTTCGCGAAACAGCGAGCCGGCGAGGGCATAGCCCTCGACATTGACCGTCTCGCCGCGATCGAGGCGCTCGATCAGCTGCTCGCGGCTTTCCAGCACCTTGTGGTGGATCGCCATCTGCGCCATCAGGTTGCTGCGCAGCACCGTCTGCATGTAATCCGCGCCGTCGACCACCGGGTCCCAGAGCACGAGGCGTTCGACGTCGTCGCGACCGGCGGCAGCCGCCGCGGCGAGGGTCGCGCCGAGGCGCAGCCCGATCAGGGTGACCCGGCGTAGGTCGGGTACCTGGCGCTTCAGTTCGTCGATCGCCGCGCGCGTGTCGGCGACGCGTGTGCTGCAGTCGCTCTGCTCAAAAGGGCGGTCGCTGTCCCCCTCACCGCGATAGTCGAAACGCAGCACCGCGTAGCCCTGCGCGGCGAGCTCGCGCGCGAAGCCGACGAACACTCGGTGCGACCAGAGTTTTTCCTCGGCGAGCGGCGCGCAGAGCACGGCGCCGCCCCGGCAGGCGCCTTCCGGCCGGTGCAGGAAGGCGAACAGCCGCTCATCGCCCAATGGCAAAAAATAGGCGCTTTCGGTCATGGTTGGGCTGTGCGGGACGGCCTGCGGAAGCGCGCCATGATATCGCGTTATGTGTCACGGAGTGGGTCCCGCCGAACCGCGAACGACGTCACGTTCGCTGACCCGGGGTTCCCCTAGCATTTCCGCAT
>JANNKZ010000536.1:0-5629 GCA_031396515.1 Gammaproteobacteria bacterium | reverse complement strand
GTGCCCGCGTCACCGCGACCGTCGAGAAGCACGGCAAGGCCGACAAGGTCGGCATCGTGAAATTCCGCCGGCGCAAGCATTACCTGCGCCAGAAGGGCCATCGCCAGCCGTACACCGAAGTGAAGGTGACCGGCATCACGGCGGCCTGACGGCGGATTAGGAGCGAGTCATGGCACACAAGAAAGCCGGCGGCAGTACCAAGAACGGCCGCGAGTCCCAGTCGAAGCGCCTGGGCGTCAAGAAGTTCGGCGGCGAGCGCGTGCTCGCCGGCAACATTCTCGTGCGCCAGCGCGGCACGCCCTATCGGCCGGGCGACAACGTCGGTGTCGGCACCGACCACACGCTGTTCGCGCTCAAGACCGGGCGCGTGCAGTTCCGCAGGAAGGGCAGCGACGGGCGCATGTTCGTCAGCGTCCTGCCGGAGTAAGCGGGGCACACAGGGTTCGAGCATAGACCCCGGCCCTGCCGGGGTTTTTCGTTACGGCGGCAAGCAAAGATGAAATTCGTCGATGAAGCGATCATCAGCGTCGTCGCCGGCCACGGCGGGCGCGGAGCCGTCGGCTTTCGCCGCGAAAAATTCGTGCCCTTCGGCGGCCCGGACGGCGGCGACGGTGGCCTCGGCGGCAGCGTGTGGCTGCGCGCGCAGCCTGGCATGAACACGCTGGTCGACTACCGCATCCGGCGCACATTCAAGGCGGGCAACGGCCAGCCGGGCGGCGGCCAGGATTGCACGGGCCGCGGCGGCGAGGATCTCACCGTGCCGGTGCCGATCGGCACGGTCATTTGCGACGACGAGACCAACGAACAGCTGGGCGACCTCTCGACCGCCGGCCAGACGCTGCTGGTCGCGAAGGGCGGCAAGGGCGGCTGGGGCAACCAGCGCTTCAAAAATTCGAAAAACCGCACGCCGCGCCAGAGCGGCCCGGGCCTGCCGGGCGAAGCGCGAAAACTGCGCGCCGAATTGCGCCTGCTCGCCGACGTCGGCCTGCTCGGCCTGCCGAATGCGGGCAAGTCCACGCTGATCAGCAGGGTGTCGGCTGCGCGGCCGAAAATCGCAGACTATCCGTTTACGACGCTGCATCCGCAGCTCGGCGTGGTCGCGGTCGGGCCGCTCAAGAGTTTCGTGATGGCGGACATCCCGGGACTGATCGAGGGCGCGGCGGAAGGCGCCGGGCTCGGCATCCGCTTCCTGAAGCACTTGCAGCGCACGCGCGTGCTGCTGCATCTCGTGGATATCGCGCCGCTCGATCCGGACGCCGATCCGGTCATAGGCGCACGGCAGATTGTGGGTGAACTGAAGAAGTTCAGTCCCGCGCTAGGGAAGAAGAAGCGCTGGCTCGTGCTCAACAAGATCGACCTGCTGCCGCCGGAAGAGCGTGACGCGCGCTGCAGCGAAATCGTGCGACGTCTGCGCTACAAGGGTCCGGTCTTCCGGATCTCCGGCGTGACGGGCGAGGGGACGGTGCAACTGTGCCAGGCCGTCATGCGTCACCTGGAAGAGTAGGCGAAGAGGGGTCGCATCCCTTTATGCACGTAAATAATAAAGCCGGCCCTGAGGCCGGCTTTCTACATCACATTCGGAGAAGTCAGCGTAAAGGGATGCGACCCCTCTTACTTCAGCGCCTTGATCTGGCCCGCAAGACGGCTCTTGTGCCGCGCGGCCTTGTTCTTGTGGATGATGCCCTTGCGCGCCATCGAGTCGATGATCGGCGAAGCGACCTTGAGCGCGGCGGCGGCTTCGGTCTTCTTGCCCGCCTTGATCGCCTCGACGACCTTGCGCACGGCGCTGCGCACCTTGCTGCGGTGGGCGACATTCTGCGCGCGGCTGATGAGCGCCTGGCGCGAGCGTTTTTCGGCTGATTTGGTGTTGGCCATAAGGGCGCGCATTGTCCGGGTGCGGAGGGAGGTTGTCAACGCGCTATAGTGCGCGGCGCATGTCCCACGGATTCATGCGCAATACCACCATCGTCGGCTCCCTGACCTTGCTTTCGCGGGTCACCGGCGTGCTGCGCGACATGGCCTACCTGATCTCCTTCGGCGCCGGGCCGCTGATGGACGCGTTCCTGGTGGCCTTCAAGATCCCGAATTTCATGCGCCGGCTGACGGCGGAGGGGGCCTTTTCGCAGGCCTTCGTGCCGGTGATCTCGGAATACAAGGTGCAGCGTTCGCCGGAGGACGTCCGCGAGCTGGTCGCCAAGGTCACCGGCGTTTTCGGCGCCGTCCTGTTCACGATCGCGGTCGCCGGCGTCATTGCCGCGCCCGTGCTCGCCTTCCTGTTCGCGCCGGGCTTCCGCGACGGCGATGGACGCTTCGACCTCACGGTCGAGATGCTGCGCTTCACCTTCCCTTATATGTTCTTCATCTCGCTGGTCGCGCTCGGCAGCGGCGTGCTGAACAGCTACGGACGATTCGCGGTGCCGGCGTTCAATCAGACGCTGCTCAACGTGATCATGATCGGGGCGGCTGCCTTCGCGGCGCCGTATTTCGACAAGCCGGGCCTGGTGCTCGCGATCGGCGTGTTCGTCGCGGGCGCCGTGCAGCTCGTCGCCCAGTTTCCGGCGCTGCGTGCGCTCCGCCTGCTGCCGCGTCCGCGCTGGGATCCCAGCCACGAAGGCGTACGGCGGATCGCGCGCCTGATGCTGCCCGGCATCTTCGGCTCGTCAGTCGCGCAGGTGTCGCTGCTGCTCGATTCGATCATCGCTTCCTTCATGGTGGTCGGCAGCGTCACCTGGCTCTACAGCGCGGACCGGCTGGTCGAGTTCCCGATGGGCGTGTTCACGATTGCGCTCGCGACGGTGATCCTGCCGGGGCTGTCGTCGCACCACGCGGAGAAGTCGCCCGAAAAATTCAACGCGACCCTCGACTGGGCATTGCGCCTCACGATCACGATCGTCGCGCCGGCGGCGGTCGGGCTCCTGATGCTCTCGGGCCCGCTGATGTCGACGATCTTCGGTTACGGAGAATTCACCGAGCACCACGTGCTGATGTCGAGCTATGCCTTGATGGCGTACTCGCTCGGGTTGATGGGCTTTTCGCTGGTGAAAGTGCTCGCGCCGGGCTACTTCGCGCGTCAGGACACGAAGACGCCCGTGAAGGTCGGCATCATCGCGCTGTCGTTCAACATGATCTTCAATCTCGCGGTCGTATTGCCGGTTTTCCTGTCAGGCTTTCCCGTACCCCACGCGCTGCTCGCGCTGTCGACCGGCTTGTCGGCGATCATCAACGCGACGCTCCTGTATCGCGGCCTGCGCCGTGACGGCGTGTACGTGCCGTCGGACGCGTGGCGCAAGCTGTTGCCGCGTGTCCTGCTCGCGAGCCTCGCGATGGCGGCATTCCTGTGGTGGGTCTCCGGCGATTGGTCGGCATGGGGCGACTGGCCGGCCCTGCGCCGGGCCGCCTGGCTCGGCTTCGCCGTCGCGGGCGGCGCGGCGATTTATTTCGGCACGTTGTGGCTCGCGGGCACGCGCCCGCGGGACCTGAAGTCCTTATAATTGTGGGGGCAGGATTCCCGGGGTTCCGGCAGGGCCATGTTGATCCGACGCGGTTTGACCCCCGGCCGGCATGAAAACCGCGGATGCGTCGTCGCGATCGGCAACTTCGACGGCCTGCACCTCGGACATCAGGCGATCCTGGCCGCGCTGACGGCGCGCGGCCGCGAGCAGGGTCTGCCTGCGGCCGTGCTCACTTTCGAGCCGCACCCGCGCGAGTTTTTCGCGCCCGCCCAAGCGCCGGCGCGCCTGATGCGGCTGCGGGACAAGGCGCAGGGGCTGGCGGCGGCCGGGATTGCGGAATTGCGCGTGCTGCGCTTCGGCGCCGCGCTCGCGGGCATGGAAGCGGATGCGTTCATCGAGCAGGTGCTGGTTCAGTCGATAAGGACGAAACGCGTGGTGATCGGCGAGGGATTCCGGTTCGGAAAAGGCCGCGGCGGCGACGTCGCGCTGCTCCGCCGTGCCGGCGCGTCCCGCGGTTTCGCCGTGGATGAAATCCTGCCGCACGCGCTCGATGGCCGCGTCGTGAGTTCGACGCGCGTGCGCGAGGAACTCGCCGCGGGCCGGCTCGGCGAGGCAAAGACGCTGCTCGGTCGCGACTACCGGATCTCCGGCCGCGTGATCGCGGGACAGGCACTCGGTCGCCGGCTCGGCATGCCGACTGCGAATATCCGCCTGCACCGGCGCGTGCCGCCGCTTGCGGGCATTTTCGCCGTGCGCGTAACCGGTGCGGGTCTCGATGGGCAGCCTGGCGTCGCCTCGGTCGGAACGCGGCCGACGCTCGGCGGCGGTGAGTGGCTGCTCGAGGCGCACGTGTTCGACTATGCCGGCGAACTGCATCGCGAGCGGCTTGCCGTGGACTTCGTCGAGCGCCTGCGCGACGAGCAGAAGTTCGAGAATCTCGACGTGCTGGCCGCCGAGATGCGCCGCGATGCGGAGCGCGCGCGCGCCATCCTGGATTCATAGGGACCGATCGTGGAATACAAGCAGACGCTCAACCTGCCGAACACTGACTTCCCGATGAAGGCGGATCTCGCGCGCCGGGAGCCGGACATGGTCGCGTCCTGGCTCGCGAACGACCTGTACGGAAAGCTGCGTCACCATGCGGCCGGCCGCCCGAAGTTCGTGCTGCTGGACGGCCCGCCTTATGCCAACGGCGTGATCCACATCGGCCATGCCGTCAACAAGATCCTCAAGGACGTGATCGTCAAGTCGCGCACGCTCGACGGCTACGACTCGCCCTACGTTCCGGGCTGGGACTGCCATGGCCTGCCGATCGAGCAGCAGGTCGAGAAGAAGCACGGGCGCGTCGGCCAGAAGCTCGACGCGGACGCCTTTCGCAAGGCCTGCCGCGAGTTCGCGGCGAGCCAGGTGGATTCTCAGCGCGCGGATTTCCAGCGGCTCGGTGTGGTCGGCGACTGGAACGATCCCTACCTGACGATGGCCTCGCGCTACGAGGCCGAGCAACTGCGCGCCTTTGCGGCGATCGTCCGTCGCGGGCACCTGGTGCGCGGCTTCAAGCCGGTCCACTGGTGCCTGGATTGCCGCTCGTCGCTCGCCGAGGCGGAAGTCGAATACGAGGAACGCAACTCGCCTTCGGTGGATGTGCGCTTCCGCATTGCTGATCCGATGGACGCGGCGCGGCGCTTCGGGCTCGCGAGCGAGGAAGTCGGGGAGGCGTCGGTCGCGATCTGGACCACGACGCCGTGGACACTGCCCGCGAACCAGGCCGTCTGCCTGCATCCGCTCTTTCCGTACGTGCTGGCAGAGCTCGAAGGTCCTTCAGGACGCGAGCGGCTGGTGGTCGCGGAAGCGCTGCTGTCGGCGGTCGCCGCGCGCATCGGCGCGACCGGCCAGCGCGTACTCGCGACGGTGACGGGCGAGGCGCTCGAGGGGCTCCGCCTCGAGCATCCGTTCTACGAGCGCGAAGTGCCGGTCATCCTTGGCGACCACGTGACGCTCGATGTCGGCACCGGCGCGGTGCACACGGCGCCGGGCCACGGCGCCGACGACTACGAGATGGGCCGCCGTTTCGGCCTGCCGATTGACAACCCGGTCGGTCCGGACGGGCGCTTCGTCGCGGGCACGCCGCTCTTCGAGGGCCTGCCGGTCTTCGATGCGAACGCGAAGATCATCGAGAC
>JANNKZ010000524.1:0-3779 GCA_031396515.1 Gammaproteobacteria bacterium | reverse complement strand
GTCCGGCATGACGCGTATCGAGGCGACGGCGCAGGCGATCGAATCCCGGATCGGCGCGAAAGCGGCGCGGATCGTGTCGCTGCCCGACGAGATCGCGATCGAAGTCGCCCCCGACGACCTGCTCGCGGTCTGCCAAGAGCTCCGCGATGCGCCGGAGTTCGCGTTCGAACAGCTGGTCGACTTGTCGGGCATCGATTACCTCGAATACGGACGCTCGGAATGGGCGACCGAATCCGCGACAGCATCGGGCTTCAGCCGCGGCGTGGACCGCGAGACCCCGCGCGACGTCGCGGGCGTTCCGCGCTTTGCGATCGTCTACCACCTGCTGTCGGTGACCCGGAATACCCGGTTGCGCCTGCGTTGCCGCTGCGTTCCCGGCGAACCGCCGATGATCGACTCTGTCGTCGACATCTGGGCCTCGGCGGACTGGTACGAGCGCGAGGCCTTTGACCTGTTCGGCGTCCTTTTTCGCGGCCATCCGGACCTGCGCCGGATCCTCACCGACTACGGCTTCATCGGCCATCCGTTCCGCAAGGACTTTCCGCTGTCCGGCAATGTCGAGGTGCGTTACGACCCGACGCTGGGGCGCGTGATCTACCAGCCGGTCAGCATCGAGCCGCGCATCACCGTGCCGAAGGTGATCCGCAAGGAGCGCGACGGCATTGCGCCGCCCGTGAACCGCGATGTCTGAGATCCAGAACTTCACGCTGAACTTCGGGCCGCAGCACCCGGCCGCGCACGGCGTACTCCGGCTCGTGCTCGAGATGGACGGCGAGGTGATCCAGAAGGCCGACCCGCACATCGGCCTCCTGCACCGGGCAACCGAGAAACTCGCGGAATCCAAGCCCTTCAACCAGTCGATCGGCTACATGGACCGGCTCGACTACGTGTCGATGATGTGCAACGAGCACGCCTACGTGCGTGCGATCGAGCGGTTGCTCGGCATCGAGGCGCCGGTGCGCGCCCAGTACATCCGGGTGATGTTCGACGAGATGACCCGCATCCTGAACCACCTGATGTGGATCGGCTCGCACGGGCTCGACATCGGCGCGATGACTGTGTTCCTGTACGCGTTCCGCGAGCGCGAGGACCTGATGGACTGCTACGAGGCGGTCTCGGGCACGCGCATGCACGCGACCTACTACCGTCCGGGCGGCGTCTATCGCGACCTGCCGGAGACGATGCCGAAGTACCAGGCGTCGCGCTGGCGCGGCGAGAAAGACGTGAAGCGCCGGAACGAGGCGCGCTCCGGGTCCATGCTCGACTTCATCGCCGATTTCACGCGGCGCTTCCCGGCCTGCGTGGATGAATACGAAACGCTCCTGACGGACAACCGCATCTGGAAGCAGCGCACGGTCAACATCGGCGTCGTGACGCGGGAGCGCGCGCTGCAGCTCGGCTTCACCGGTCCGATGCTGCGTGGATCCGGCGTCGAGTGGGACCTGCGTCGCAAGCAGCCCTATGCCGTCTACGACCGCATGGAGTTTGCGATTCCCGTCGGCGTCAATGGCGACTGCTACGACCGCTACCTGTGCCGGGTCGAAGAGATGCGCCAGTCGAACCGCATCATCCGCCAGTGCATCGAGTGGCTGCGCGCGAATCCGGGCCCCGTCATGCTGGCCGACCACAAGGTCACGCCGCCGAAGCGCGGCGAGATGAAAGACGACATGGAATCGCTGATCCATCACTTCAAGCTCTTTACCGAGGGCTATTGCGTGCCGGAGGGCGAGACGTACGCGGCGGTCGAAGCGCCGAAGGGCGAATTCGGCGTGTGGCTCGTGTCCGATGGTGCCAACAAGCCGTACCGGCTGAAGTGCCGCGCGCCCGGGTTCGCGCATCTCGCCGCGATGGACGAGCTGGTGCGCGGCCACATGCTCGCGGACGTGGTCGCGATGATCGGCACGATGGACATCGTGTTCGGGGAGATCGACCGGTGAGCGGCGCGGCGGTCATTGACTCGCTCTCGGAGCACACGCGTCACGAGATCGACCACTGGCTCGCCAAGTTCCCCGCGGACCGCCGCCGCTCGGCCGTGATCGCGGCGCTGCGTGCCGCGCAGCACCAGAATCAGGGCTTCCTGACCACCTGGCTGATGGACGCGGTCGCCGACTACATCGGGTTGCCGCCGATCCAGGTGTATGAGGTCGCGAGCTTCTATTCAATGTTCGAGACGAAGCCCACCGGCCGCGTGCACGTCTCGGTTTGCACCAACATCAGCTGCATGCTGTGCGGTGCCGACCGCATCGTCGCCGCGGTCGAAAAGCACCTCGGCATCAGGACCGGGGAGAGCACGGCCGACGGCAAGTTCTACCTGAAGCGCGAGGAGGAATGCCTCGCCGCCTGCAACAACGCGCCGATGATGATGGTCGATCACGTCTATCACGAGAACCTGACGCCGGAATCGGCGATCAAGGTGCTGGACGCGGTGAAGTAGCCGTGGCGCGCGCGATGAACCAGGTCGTGTTCGAGCCGCTGCAGCACGCGCAGAGCTGGACCCTGCCCGTGTACCGCAAGTTCGCCGGCTACGAGGCCTGGGAGAAAATCCTGCGCGAGAAAGTGACGCGCGAAGCCATCATCGAAGAAGTGAAGGCCTCCGGCCTGAAGGGCCGCGGTGGCGCGGGCTTTCCGACCGGCGTGAAGTGGAGCTTCATGCCGCGGACCGCCCCCGGCCAGAAGTACGTCGTCTGCAACTCGGACGAAAGCGAGCCGGGCACCTGCCACGACCGCGACATCCTGCGCTACAACCCGCACTCGATCATCGAGGGCATGGCCATCGGCGGCTACGCGATGGGCGCGACCGTGGGCTACAACTACATCCGCGGAGAATTTCTCGCGGAGCCGTACCCGCGCTTCGAATCGGCGCTCAAGGAAGCCTACGACGCGGGCCTGCTCGGGAAGAACATCCTGGGTTCCGGCATCGACTTCGACCTGCACGCAGTGGCGGGCGCGGGCGCCTACATCTGCGGCGAGGAGACGGCGCTGCTTGAGTCCCTCGAAGGCAAGCCCGGCAAGCCACGCTTCAAGCCGCCGTTCCCGGCGAACTTCGGCCTGTTCGGCAAGCCGACGACGATCAATAACACGCAGAGCTTCGCGGCGGTGCCGACCATCCTGCGCAAGGGCGCGAAGTGGTTCGCAGAACTCGGCGTGGCGAATGCGGGCGGCACGGCGATCTTTTCCGTATCGGGGCACGTGGCGCGACCGGGCAACTACGAACTCGCGATGGGCATCCCGTTCCGCGAGCTACTCGACATCTGCGGCGGCGTGCGCAGAGGCCAGAAGCTCAAGGCCGTGATACCGGGCGGCTCCTCGGTGCCGGTGCTGCCGGCCGCGCTCATCATGGATTGCACGATGGACTTCGATTCGCTGCGCAAGGCGGGCAGCGCGGTCGGTTCGGCCGGCGTCATCGTGATGGACGACACCACCTGCATGGTGCGGGTGCTCGAGCGCATCTCGCGCTTTTATATGGCCGAGTCCTGCGGCCAGTGCACGCCCTGCCGCGAAGGCACGGGCTGGCTGACGCGCATGCTGCGCCGGATCCTGGCGGGGCAGGGGCGCCTGGGCGACCTCGACCTGCTGGTGCAGGTCGCCAACCAGATCGAGGGCCACACGATCTGCGCACTCGGCGACGCCGCCGCCTGGCCGGTGCAGAGCTTCCTGCGCCACTTCCGCCCCGAGTTCGAGTACATGATCCAGAACTGCGGCAAGAGCATCGTCAATGCGCTTGCGCTGGCGGTCGCTTGAGCGAGGACCTGGTCAACGTCGAGGTCGACGGCCGGCCG